>NZ_CAMPFU010000015.1 GCF_946848805.1 Deinococcus sp. Marseille-Q6407 | reverse complement strand
GGCGCTGGGCGCTGGAATCCTTTTTTAAGGAGGGAAAGCATCAGTTTGGGTTGGCGCAGTTCGCGCTGCGAACTGCCAGGGGTCTGGACCGCTGGATTTTGATGGTCTTCCTGGCCTTCACCCTGACGACGCTGTACCGCTCTGAGGACATGACCCTGAAAGAGGCAGCCCGCCTGGCCCTCTACACCTTGTTGCCAGGAGTCAGGCTGAACCACCTGCTGAGCCAAATTCAAAAGGAGCAAGAATTCCTGCGCCAGCACGGCTATTCGCTCAGCTATGCAAGGTGCAACTTATGAGTCCTGCGCTCCTGCTGGATCACACTGCGCTTCTAAATCACACTGCGCCAGCAGTTCTTCCAGGGAATAACGCGGTTTTGGGGCTGGCTGAACCGTCAACTGTCCCCCTTCGACGTTCAGGCCCACAGCGGTGCCTGCCGTCAATTCCAGAACGTCAAGCAATGCAGGGGGAATACTCAACATCACCGAACCGCCGACTTTTCTCAGGTATGTCTTACTCATAAGTTGCACCTTGCATAGCTGAGCGAATAGCCGTGCTGGCGCAGGAATTCTTGCTCCTTTTGAATTTGGCTCAGCAGGTGGTTCAGCCTGACTCCTGGCAACAAGGTGTAGAGGGCCAGGCGGGCTGCCTCTTTCAGGGTCATGTCCTCAGAGCGGTACAGCGTCGTCAGGGTGAAGGCCAGGAAGACCATCAAAATCCAGCGGTCCAGACCCCTGGCAGTTCGCAGCGCGAACTGCGCCAACCCAAACTGATGCTTTCCCTCCTTAAAAAAGGATTCCAGCGCCCAGCGCC
>NZ_CAMPFU010000014.1 GCF_946848805.1 Deinococcus sp. Marseille-Q6407 | reverse complement strand
ATCCTAGTAATACCGTACCTGCAATCCCCCCCGCTAGCAGGCGCCGGGGGCGCCTTTTTCGCGTCTAGGCCGCTATTTTTCCAGCAGGGTCGCGCGGGCCATCGCATAGGCCAGCAGCGCGGGCAGGTGATCGGCGCGCCGCCTTTCCTCAGCCGTAAAGGGGCCGGCATAGGGCCGCCGCACACCTGCGCTGCCTTCCTGCGCCGGGTGGATGCTGAGCGCATCTTCTGCACCTGCGCCCATGTCTGCAAAGGCATCCCCCCACGCGCGCCTTACGTCAAAGCCCATCTCATACGCCGCAGGCAGGCCGTACAGTTGCCGCGCTATTTCCTCGGCGGCCCGCAGTTCTTCAGCCCACTGCGCCCGCTCTGTATTGATGTTTTTTAGCGTCTGGGCCGCCTTTTCTGAAAGTTCTTCTAGCAGGTTATCCACCTGCTCCCGGTGCTGGGTTATCCGGTCTATCTGCCCCCGCAGCGCCGCTTTTTGCTCTGCCCGCACCCGCTCGCTTTCCAGCTCTTGCACCTGCGCCGCCTGCGCCTGCGCCTCAGCCTCAGCCGCTTCCAGGGCGCGCCGGGCCGCGTCTGCCCGGTATTGACCCTCTACGACCTCATCGGCGGGCGCGGCCGCTTCCAGGCGCAGCGCATCGGCGCTTTTTTGCGCTGTTTCAGCCGCGCCCCGCAGTTGATCGGCGCGGCGGCGCTGATCTTCCAGCAGGCGCCGGGCAGCGGTTAGGGGGTCAGTATTTTTCGGGGGGGTCATGCCGTCTATTTTCTCATATCCGGCCGCTTTTTTCCCGTCTGCTACGCTCTTTTTAGCGGCCCGCAGGGGGCGCAGGGGGTACCCATGAATGATGACTTTTTGCCCGCTCTTTTGGCGCTTCTCGCTGAGCTGGAAGCGGCCGCGCCTGACCCGGCCGCGCTTCTCGCTGAGCTGAAAGCGGCGCCCCCTGACCCGGGCGCGCTCCTCGCTGAGCTGGAAGCGGCCGGGCGTGACAGTTAGGGGCGCAGGCGTGTCACTTTGGGCTATACGCCAGGGTGACAATTTAGGGTGACAGTTTTGGGCCGTTTTTGCGTCACTTTAGGGTCAGTTTTGGCATTTTGTTACAGCCGGAGCCGTCACTCTAAGACCCTATCGTTACAACTTGTCACCCTTTCAGCAGCAGGGCAGGCAGCAGGGCGGCCCGGATGACAGCCGGGGCCAATTGGGGCCGCGCGGGGCCACTTTGGGCCGGGCAGGTGATCGGCGCAGGGCGGCCAGCAGCGGCGCGGCGGGCCGCTTTTCCATCTGCTAGGGCATCGGCGGGCAGGGTAGGCGGGCAGGTGATCGGCGCAGGCGCAGCGGGGCCGGGCAGGCGCAGCGGGGCCGGGCAGGGTTGCCGGGCAGGCGGCGCAGGTGATCGGCGGGGCCGGGCAGGGTAGGCCGGGCGGCGCGGGCCGGTAGGGGGCGGCGCAGGGCCGCGCGGCGCATTCGCACCGCTTTTTTATTGTGTGGGACGGGTTTTTGTTTTTTGAGGCGGGCCGCTTCCAGGGCGCCGGCCACAGGGGTAAACGCGCCCGGCCCGGCGCGGCATTGGGGCCGGGCGGGCAGGGCAGGCGGTAACACGTAGGTCATTAGGGGGGGGCGTGGTTCTCTCTTTTTTTTCCTTTCAAGCGGCCCTCAGTCCGCAGGTGTGTGGGGCGCGTATACTTAGCTTCGGTTTTTAAGTCTTTTGTTTTTCTGGGGCCTTGTGCGGCCCCGGTTCAGCCCGCGCCCGCTGGGAAGCTCTTTCCAGCGGGCGCGGGCTATATCGGCGGTGGGGGCCGAGTTTCACGGGGCGCCAGCAGGGCGCAGCGCAGCGCAGGCCGGGGCCGGACAGCACGGGCCGGGCGGGCCGGGCGCAGGGGCCGCAGGGCCGCAGGACGGGCAGCGCGGGCAGCTTCCAGGGCGGCGGCGCAGGCGGCGCGGCGGGCAGCTTCCAGGGCGGCGCAGGCAGCGCGGGCCGCTTCCAGGGCGGCGCGGGCAGCTTCCAGGCGGTAGCGCAGGCTCACCAGGGCGCTTCTAGGGGCCGCGCGGCGCAGGTTGAGAGTAAATACCCGGCGCGGTAGGCGGCGGCGGCCCTCAGCAGCCCACAGGGCGCGCCGGGCGGCCAGATAACGCCGGGCGGCCCCCTCAGCATCGGCCGGGCAGCGGTGATGCTCAGACCGGCAGGCTAGGGCGTCTGCCGGCTTACTGACATAGGCCAGCAGGCGGTGCAGGTTGCCGGCGCCGCGCTCTACAGGTCGCCACCAGATGCCCGCCCATCCCGCGGCCGGGGTGATGATGTGCGCGTGTAGGCCGGTGCTGGGCGCAGTTTCCAGTACGACCAGGGCCGGCGCGCCGTTCAGCAGGCGCAGCGCGGCCGCGCGGGCGTTCTGGCAGGCGGCGGGGTCATACAGGTTGCCCGGCATCGGCATCACCAGATGCGCCAGGGGGGCCGCGCCCGCGGCGCGCCGTATTTGCCGCGCGCGCTCTTTCAGGCGGGCAGCGCCGGCCGCGCGGCGGCGGGCGGTGTCAGTCACGGCATCAGGCACCAGGCGCAGCGCAGCGCGGGCAGGGTAGGCAGACCGCCACGCTTCCAGCGCGTCTAGGCCGCTGAAAGCGTCTGCATACGTCCCGCAGGGGGCGCCGTGGTGGGGTCTGGATTTCTCAGGCATAGCCGCGCCTCATGGCAGGCTAGCAAAAAAACATCCCCCCTGCGCGGCTATGCATCGGGGAGAGTACGGTAAATATATCCTAGTAATACCGTACCTGCAATCCCCCCCGCTAGCAGGCGCCGGGGGCGCCTTTTTCGCGTCTAGGCCGCTATTTTTCCAGCAGGGTCGCGCGGGCCATCGCATAGGCCAGCAGCGCGGGCAGG
>NZ_CAMPFU010000013.1 GCF_946848805.1 Deinococcus sp. Marseille-Q6407 | reverse complement strand
TGGGCACAAAAGTTCCCCAACACATTGCGCTTGACGTAGGCCCACACCAACTCGATCGGGTTCAACTCTGGAGCATACGGAGGCAGAAAGATCAGAGAGAGGCGTTCGTGGGAACCCACGAACGCCTCTCTCTGATCTTTCTGCCTCCGTATGCTCCAGAGTTGAACCCGATCGAGTTGGTGTGGGCCTACGTCAAGCGCAATGTGTTGGGGAACTTTTGTGCCCACTCCATCAGAGCGCTGAAAAAGAGGCTTGTCACCGCCTGGCAGCGGGTCCGCTATATTCACCTGCCCCGTCAGCTTATGGACGCCAACTTACGCCGCTATCAATAGTAATTGAAAGACGGGGAATCTGATTTACCTCTCAGTAGGTGACAACTTCACTTCCAGCCCCTCCTGGTGGGCAAAAAGGCTGGGTCAACAGGTCTAGGACAGCCATGAACTGTTGTGGTTTCCATCGTAAGGCATCCACGAGATGCTGAGCACCGTACCGCACCAGACTGACCGCTCTACGACCATGCTTGAGAATGGGGATGGACTGGGTCTGGCTGAGCCAGACCCCCAAGCGCAAACAAAACATCCAGGCCAGTGTCACCAAGCCGAAGAGCCGCTGAAGACGGCTCCTTTCCGTCATCCCAGTCCGCTCCAGGTCGAAGCCTCGCTTCTTGAAGCTGCTGAAGGTGCACTCGATTGACCAGCGCTGCTTGTACAGCTTCCAGGTCTTCCGAGCGCTGAAATCTGTGGCAATGATGACGAGGTCACCTGTGGATGACCTCGTCGCGACCACCCGCATGAGTTCGCCAAACACGAACACCTTTTCGTCGATTTCATGGAAATGACCGTGCTGGACGTGCTTAAACCATTCCTTCCCATTCATGTCGTCCAGCATGTCGCTGTGCCGAATGCGGATCGCCCGCTTGATGCCTTGACGACGGAGAAAACGGAACCACTCCGCACCGATGAACTCACGGTCAGCCACCAGGCCTTGCCAGCGTTTCGCTGGCAAGACGCGGAGGAGCTTCAATACTCAGAACTTGCACCTGAATAGGCGGACAAAAAGCGCTCCCAGAGCTGAAATTCTGGAAGTGTGTACAAACAGGTTTCAGGGGAGCGCACCCATATTCTCTCACAGCGGATTCTGGACATTCCAGAGACGCTGTACCAACGGCGAAGCCTGGAGGCTTCGCTGCACCTCTTCCACAGTCCAGGTCAGAAGACCAAGTTCAGCCAGGCTGAGGGAGTCAGCCCCAGTGCACTCAGCCGTTTCTTCAACATCTACGACTGGGATTCAGACCGTTGCTGGGAAGAGATGCAGGACACCCAATGGCGCATCCTGCTGGATACAGCTCGTCACAAACGCAGACCTCGTCTGCGGCTCAGCGTGGATCTGACCACGGTGGAAAAGGTGGGGACTCAGCTGCCCTATGTCAGTGTCTACAACGGCAGGCACGGCATTCATCTGGTGGTCTTGTTCGCCGAGTATGGGGAACTGAAGTTCCCCATTTCTTACCGGGTCTACCAGGGCAAGTACACCAGCACTCCCGTCACGTTATTGATAGCGGCGTAAGTTGGCGTCCATAAGCTGACGGGGCAGGTGAATATAGCGGACCCGCTGCCAGGCGGTGACAAGCCTCTTTTTCAGCGCTCTGATGGAGTGGGCACAAAAGTTCCCCAACACATTGCGCTTGACGTAGGCCCACACCAACTCGATCGGGTTCAACTCTGGAGCATACGGAGGCAGAAAGATCAGAGAGAGGCGTTCGTGGGAACCCACGAACGCCTCTCTCTGATCTTTCTGCCTCCGTATGCTCCAGAGTTGAACCCGATCGAGTTGGTGTGGGCCTACGTCAAGCGCAATGTGTTGGGGAACTTTTGTGCCCACTCCATCAGAGCGCTGAAAAAGAGGCTTGTCACCGCCTGGCAGCGGGTCCGCTATATTCACCTGCCCCGTCAGCTTATGGACGCCAACTTACGCCGCTATCAATAGTAATTGAAAGACGGGGAATCTGATTTACCTCTCAGTAGGTGACAACTTCACTTCCAGCCCCTCCTGGTGGGCAAAAAGGCTGGGTCAACAGGTCTAGGACAGCCATGAACTGTTGTGGTTTCCATCGTAAGGCATCCACGAGATGCTGAGCACCGTACCGCACCAGACTGACCGCTCTACGACCATGCTTGAGAATGGGGATGGACTGGGTCTGGCTGAGCCAGACCCCCAAGCGCAAACAAAACATCCAGGCCAGTGTCACCAAGCCGAAGAGCCGCTGAAGACGGCTCCTTTCCGTCATCCCAGTCCGCTCCAGGTCGAAGCCTCGCTTCTTGAAGCTGCTGAAGGTGCACTCGATTGACCAGCGCTGCTTGTACAGCTTCCAGGTCTTCCGAGCGCTGAAATCTGTGGCAATGATGACGAGGTCACCTGTGGATGACCTCGTCGCGACCACCCGCATGAGTTCGCCAAACACGAACACCTTTTCGTCGATTTCATGGAAATGACCGTGCTGGACGTGCTTAAACCATTCCTTCCCATTCATGTCGTCCAGCATGTCGCTGTGCCGAATGCGGATCGCCCGCTTGATGCCTTGACGACGGAGAAAACGGAACCACTCCGCACCGATGAACTCACGGTCAGCCACCAGGCCTTGCCAGCGTTTCGCTGGCAAGACGCGGAGGAGCTTCAATACCAACCACATACGGGCGTAGGTGTGGCTGTTCCCGGACTCATCAAGAGGAACCCAAATCAGGGGCAGGGTGAAGCCATGAACCACGGCTCCAAGCACCAGAAAATTGATGGGCGTTTCCCCATGCTCCCAATTGGTGCGGTCCAGACTCAGCAACACCTTCCCCGGTGGAAGATGGACGACGAGCAGAGCGATGAAAAAGTCCATGTCCAGCTGCTCATCCCGGAAGGTGCGGTCTGCCCGCCTTTTCTTAGCCTGGGGCATGCTGATACCCGGCATGTGGGCACTCAGGTCGTGATGATTGATGCTCCTCGCGGCAATCATCGCCA
>NZ_CAMPFU010000012.1 GCF_946848805.1 Deinococcus sp. Marseille-Q6407 | reverse complement strand
TTGGGGAACTTTTGTGCCCACTCCATCAGAGCGCTGAAAAAGAGGCTTGTCACCGCCTGGCAGCGGGTCCGCTATATTCACCTGCCCCGTCAGCTTATGGACGCCAACTTACGCCGCTATCAATAATCAAGACATGCGACAGCTAACCCGGAAAGAGCTGGGAATTTCAGGGGGCAGAGCTGCTTGAATTTCTAGACCATTCTGGAATTAAGCAGGGCTGCTGGGTTCCTGACTGTGGCCGTCTCTGCCAGGTCTGCCAGCAGTCGAGACAGTTTCGCTTGCATCTCCCCTATGTCTGCCCAGGTTCTGAGCTGCCAGAGCTGCCCACACCACCACCTAAACGAATGCGTATCGTGCAAACTTTCAGAGACCCATCCTGCCAATTGTTGAATCAGGTTCCGGCGCTCTGCTGGGGTCTCAGGGTCTGCCAGCATCGAGAGACTGTAAATGGCGTCCTGAACGCTGCCTAGCTTTATTTCCGCTCTATAAGTAACGGAGTTATGTAGTTTGAACAGGCCAGTAACGGAGATAGCCGCCAGCAGGTCTGCCCCTAGTCTGCCCTTTAGGTCTTTATCTAGACCGGAAATAAATCCAAGAGCTGTGTTTTTCCGCTTGTAATCGAGTTCTAGGTTCCGCCACTCATGTCCCCAGTCTTCAGGCCGGATTTTGGGCTGTGTGGCTGCTGTGCTGGTTTTGACAGCCCAGAGAGTGCTTGCCCAGAGATTCTGCCCTGATACTTTCGCTGCCAGCGCTCCAGAGTCCACTAGACCTGCTGTATGGAGTTCTGTCTGTAAGTTCCTGATATGGCGGTCTGTGTATCCCAGGGCGGCTGCGATTAGGGACTGTGGCAGAGAGAAAGTCACTTGGGAGACAGCAGGGCTGTACGCCTTTTGAGCGGCCACCCGGACTGCTACACCGTGCAAGAGTTCCCAGAGCTTTCTAGCCCCCTTAGAGAGTCTTGATAGGGCAGCTATGGCATCTGCTGTGGCATATCGAGACAGCCGGTCTATGGTCACGGTCTGGGGCTGCTGGGGCTGCTGTGCCTGCTGGCAAACTTGAGAAATAACCTGCTGTGTCTCTAGGGGCAGAGAGTCTAGGGGCAGGTCTGCTGGGGTCTCTGTGTGGCTTACAGAGCCGTCTAGGGCACTGCTTAGGACAGCAGAACGAGCGGCGTTAATGGCGGCGGTAAGTTTAGGGGAAATAATTGTATTCACGGTCTAGCGCACTTTCCCCAGATGCGCTACGATACAGGCGTTCAGGCTGGGTGTGCGTTTTTTGTGCGCATCCGGTTTTTTTTATTGCTCTGTGACTATACACACTTTCGCAGGGTACTCACTGGGATGTTATGTAATTCATCCATTACAGGCTCTAAATCTCTCTGCCCTAAGACTGATTAGGGAAGAGAGTACTTATAACTGCTCTGTTCTCTCTGCCGAGAGTTTACCCTGTGGCTGTCCAGTATCCACCAAAAGGCTAGGAAAAGGCTAGGAAAGTTGACCCTAGGAAATACCCGCATAGAGAGCTGCAAGGGGCTTCACGGGCATTATTCCGATTGGGTGTAATCCAGCCAAACGGATATTCAAGCTACCTGACTTCACAGAGCGATTTACTCTTTCCGGTCAGCGTAATTTACTCTAACCGGAGAGTGCAAATTGCTCTAACCGGAGAGTGCAAATTGCTCTAACCGGAGAGTGCAAATTGCTCTACCCATAACAGAGACTACTACATAGACTACTACATATATAAAAAGATATGTCATCTGGCGAAGACACTTCTGTTTTAGAAGAGTAAAAGATAGGATTGGAGAAAAGAAATTGTCACTGCTCGAAATCGCCGCTACTTAAATTTCTTCCTTTAACCTAACTGAGTACGTCACCACAGCAGCAGACTAGACCTATGTGTTACCCAACTACTTCCACATGTTGCGCTTCTTGTTTGCGAAGGGTGCAAAGATAGCCCTGCTTTAATCAGAATAAATACTACAAACTATTGCGAGACTTTCCCAAGAGTATTTACACCCCTTGAACTTTCAGCATTAATAAAATTATTTACCAGGGTATTTTCCTTTGCGGGCGAAAACTCCCCCTTCTCTCTCCTTCCTTCTCTCTCCTTCCTTCTTTCCTTCCCCTTTCCCCCCCTTCTCCCTTCTCCCCTTCCCCCTATGGATAGTAGGTAGACATAGGCTAACTAGGGCATATCTCAACGTATAGGACACAGGGAGTAAAATTTAGCGATTTTCAAAACTGCAAGAATTTTCCAAAACCTATTATGACTCTTAAACTATTGATAACGGCGTAAGTATGCGCTGCTAAACTCTAGGGACCGTGGAATGGCAACCGAACCAATATTCTCGTGCCCAACTTGAGGAGCGGCGTCTGGCTGCTACCGAGTGGCTGCAGCAAGGCAGCCACACACACCGCGAAATTGCTGCTCACTTCGGCGTCTCCGTGCTCACGGTGACTTCTTGGAGTGCTCGGCTCAGAAAGAAGGGAAGCTTGCAAGCGACGGTCAGCTCTGGTCGTCCTGCTCGGCTGACTGAGTCTCAGCACGACCAGCTTCGCACCCTCCTGCGGGAGGGTGCTCTGCAGCATGGGTTTCCTGACGAAACTTGGACGACAAAACGCGTGGCAGAGCTGATCGGGCGGCACTTCGAGGTGTGGTACCACCATGATCACGTCCGTAAAATCCTACGAAAGTTGGGGTTCAGCCCACAGATGCCAGATGGGCGGGCTGCTGAGCGGAACGAACTTCGGATTGCATCCTGGCGGGAACAGGTGCTCCCGGAGTTGGAAAAAAAAGGTCGCTGGGGGAGCCACAATCATCTATCTGGATGAGGTCGGATTCTCGTTGAAAGGCGTGCGAAGGCGAACGTGGTCACCCAGGGGCGTCACGCCCCTGGTCACGCTCAGAGCGAACTGGGAGAAGCTTTCGACGATTGGGGCGATCACTTCAGATGGACGATTCTTCCAGCACACAACATCCAGAGCGATCCGCAGTGGAGAAGTCATCCGATTCTTTGGGCACATCCTGCGCCAAGTTCAGGGGAACATCGTCGTGGTGCTGGACAATGCGAGAATTCATCACGCGAAAGTGACCCAGGCGTTCGTGGGTTCCCACGAACGCCTCTCTCTGATCTTTCTGCCTCCGTATGCTCCAGAGTTGAACCCGATCGAGTTGGTGTGGGCCTACGTCAAGCGCAATGTGTTGGGGAACTTTTGTGCCCACTCCATCAGAGCGCTGAAAAAGAGGCTTGTCACCGCCTGGCAGCGGGTCCGCTATATTCACCTGCCCCGTCAGCTTATGGACGCCAACTTACGCCGCTATCAATAATCAAGACATGCGACAGCTAACCCGGAAAGAGCTGGGAATTTCAGGGGGCAGAGCTGCTTGAATTTCTAGACCATTCTGGAATTAAGCAGGGCTGCTGGGTTCCTGACTGTGGCCGTCTCTGCCAGGTCTGCCAGCAGTCGAGACAGTTTCGCTTGCATCTCCCCTATGTCTGCCCAGGTTCTGAGCTGCCAGAGCTGCCCACACCACCACCTAAACGAATGCGTATCGTGCAAACTTTCAGAGACCCATCCTGCCAATTGTTGAATCAGGTTCCGGCGCTCTGCTGGGGTCTCAGGGTCTGCCAGCATCGAGAGACTGTAAATGGCGTCCTGAACGCTGCCTAGCTTTATTTCCGCTCTATAAGTAACGGAGTTATGTAGTTTGAACAGGCCAGTAACGGAGATAGCCGCCAGCAGGTCTGCCCCTAGTCTGCCCTTTAGGTCTTTATCTAGACCGGAAATAAATCCAAGAGCTGTGTTTTTCCGCTTGTAATCGAGTTCTAGGTTCCGCCACTCATGTCCCCAGTCTTCAGGCCGGATTTTGGGCTGTGTGGCTGCTGTGCTGGTTTTGACAGCCCAGAGAGTGCTTGCCCAGAGATTCTGCCCTGATACTTTCGCTGCCAGCGCTCCAGAGTCCACTAGACCTGCTGTATGGAGTTCTGTCTGTAAGTTCCTGATATGGCGGTCTGTGTATCCCAGGGCGGCTGCGATTAGGGACTGTGGCAGAGAGAAAGTCACTTGGGAGACAGCAGGGCTGTACGCCTTTTGAGCGGCCACCCGGACTGCTACACCGTGCAAGAGTTCCCAGAGCTTTCTAGCCCCCTTAGAGAGTCTTGATAGGGCAGCTATGGCATCTGCTGTGGCATATCGAGACAGCCGGTCTATGGTCACGGTCTGGGGCTGCTGGGGCTGCTGTGCCTGCTGGCAAACTTGAGAAATAACCTGCTGTGTCTCTAGGGGCAGAGAGTCTAGGGGCAGGTCTGCTGGGGTCTCTGTGTGGCTTACAGAGCCGTCTAGGGCACTGCTTAGGACAGCAGAACGAGCGGCGTTAATGGCGGCGGTAAGTTTAGGGGAAATAATTGTATTCACGGTCTAGCGCACTTTCCCCAGATGCGCTACGATACAGGCGTTCAGGCTGGGTGTGCGTTTTTTGTGCGCATCCGGTTTTTTTTATTGCTCTGTGACTATACACACTTTCGCAGGGTACTCACTGGGATGTTATGTAATTCATCCATTACAGGCTCTAAATCTCTCTGCCCTAAGACTGATTAGGGAAGAGAGTACTTATAACTGCTCTGTTCTCTCTGCCGAGAGTTTACCCTGTGGCTGTCCAGTATCCACCAAAAGGCTAGGAAAAGGCTAGGAAAGTTGACCCTAGGAAATACCCGCATAGAGAGCTGCAAGGGGCTTCACGGGCATTATTCCGATTGGGTGTAATCCAGCCAAACGGATATTCAAGCTACCTGACTTCACAGAGCGATTTACTCTTTCCGGTCAGCGTAATTTACTCTAACCGGAGAGTGCAAATTGCTCTAACCGGAGAGTGCAAATTGCTCTAACCGGAGAGTGCAAATTGCTCTACCCATAACAGAGACTACTACATAGACTACTACATATATAAAAAGATATGTCATCTGGCGAAGACACTTCTGTTTTAGAAGAGTAAAAGATAGGATTGGAGAAAAGAAATTGTCACTGCTCGAAATCGCCGCTACTTAAATTTCTTCCTTTAACCTAACTGAGTACGTCACCACAGCAGCAGACTAGACCTATGTGTTACCCAACTACTTCCACATGTTGCGCTTCTTGTTTGCGAAGGGTGCAAAGATAGCCCTGCTTTAATCAGAATAAATACTACAAACTATTGCGAGACTTTCCCAAGAGTATTTACACCCCTTGAACTTTCAGCATTAATAAAATTATTTACCAGGGTATTTTCCTTTGCGGGCGAAAACTCCCCCTTCTCTCTCCTTCCTTCTCTCTCCTTCCTTCTTTCCTTCCCCTTTCCCCCCCTTCTCCCTTCTCCCCTTCCCCCTATGGATAGTAGGTAGACATAGGCTAACTAGGGCATATCTCAACGTATAGGACACAGGGAGTAAAATTTAGCGATTTTCAAAACTGCAAGAATTTTCCAAAACCTATTATGACTCTTAAACTATTGATAACGGCGTAAGTATGCGCTGCTAAACTCTAGGGACCGTGGAATGGCAACCGAACCAATATTCTCGTGCCCAACTTGAGGAGCGGCGTCTGGCTGCTACCGAGTGGCTGCAGCAAGGCA
>NZ_CAMPFU010000011.1 GCF_946848805.1 Deinococcus sp. Marseille-Q6407 | reverse complement strand
AACTTGCTGAGTACCCTTCCGGGAAGCCCCAGTTTGAGTTTCACCGTCCGGTACGAAGGTGAGCGTACCCAGGCGACGAACGCTCCATCCATTGCCCTGGACAGTGGCTCGTTCAACTTGAGCAAGGTGAGCAGCAGCCTGCACGCTATACGGCTCAAGACCAAGCAGAGGCGCCAAGGCATCTTTGAGCTCTTTGGTGCTGGCTGCGTCCACTTGAAACAGTCCCTGCGGACCACGAACCTCATAGACAGCACGGTCACGAGGAGCAAGAGATTTACCGGACTTACGGACTGTTTTCTTTCTGGGTTTCGTCATGTGTGTTCTCCAGTGCCAATTGGGCCAGAAGTGCAGTTTGGGGCCGCATGAATCTTACATACGGCATAGTAGGCCATACCGGATAAGGTGTTTGCGGACGAGTAGACCGCCAAAGCTTGGTGGAGTATTGAGCGAGGTCAAAAATGTCGGCCCGTATCCCACTCAACCCAGGATAGTGCAACAGATGGTCAGCCAATTTGAGCACCTGAGCGTGGGCTGTCTCATCAGAGAGTTGATAGGGCCGTTCGCCAGGTGCAGGTGCCCCACCACGTCCAGTAATGAGACGCGCAATGCGCTTGCGATAATGCTCGCGCGCGATCGTATTGAGACGCCACGTTATGGCCCCACGTTTCCCTCTGGCGAGCTGATAGTTACGCCATTCCAGCGGGTGCTCATTATCATCATCCAGGACATGACTCCACGTCTCACGCTCTCCAACAGGAGTGTTTGACATAAGCAACATCGGTACATTCTCCCCATCTGGATCAGGTGGCAAGATGACCAACTGTACGACCGGTAAACCGACCTTACGGAGCGCAGTACGGGTGCCATGATCAGCAGTGATTGTGGGATAGCGCTGAGCCTGTCTGGAAGCTATCGCCACAGCTTTAGGCACTGGAGCCAAAATAGGGGCAACGTAAGGCGACGATCTGCTTAAACGAGCCACCGTCTGAAGCGCTCCAGTCACGCTGGTGTGATATTGCATGTGCAGATTTTATTCTGTATTTGTGATGTAATTCTAGTACATATAAAGAATGTTCCTATCTAGGACAAATTCAATGGTATCTTCTCCACATGGTGCTGTCCTCGCAGACAAACCAAGGGCATGGCTCGCCACCAGTCCTAACCGACGTAGCTGCATGCTGGGGAAACCTCGCTGGTGCGGCTGCAACGGAGGCGTCGGGGTGCAATTCCCTGGCTCTATCCAATCCAAAAGGATTGGGCTTCGGCTTCAATGTTGGGCGACACGGAAACGGGCAAGTGATTCATCACGACCCCTGCCGTTTCGAAAAATTTGGGAGGGGTGCTGGGAACGGTACAACTTCTTCCCCACTGGTGGGCGTCAGCATATCGGTGACGATATGAGCAGCAATGAACTGACTCAGGGTGATGACCTGAGCGGGACTTTCGCAAGAGGGTTAGGTGCTGTGGCACTGTCGGGCGCAAGCTCAGCAGGTCGGCGGATAGCTCAAGCCAGTAACGGCAAAGAGGAACTTTGCTGTGGGGTGGATAGCTTTGCTCAAGGGCAAGCTATAGGTATAAGTGGTCAGAACCGGATGGACACATTCGGGCCGCTGAGAAGCGTGGACAACAGGCAAGCAGGTAAACCGCGAGTTCGGAACATTTGCGCGGCTAAAGGCTCTCTTGGAGCTGACTGTACAGCGAAGTTTGCATGGATGCTGACCGGGCTATATCACTGCGAAAGCAGCCGAAAGAAATGGATAACGTGGGAAGCTGCTGGCTATACATCAAACACTCGAGTTTTGAGTGGGCGGCCAGGAGTGGGAGCGGCGGATACTAGGTTCAAACAGGTCGAGCGGAAGCTGTTCCGTAAGCCCTGTGTACTGGTCGTGAAATTACGACTGGGCCGAAAACTGCCATCGGTAAAGGATGCGACTTCAGTGCATCTGGGAATGTCTGCGAGAACTACACGGCGGATGCAACGCCGAGCACCGGGACGTAAAGGGTTGGCCCCCAGAGCGTTAGCACACCTGACAGAGTGACTCCTGCAAAGTGTGTGGTCAAAAATATGCACATCAACTCCGTCGACCTGACGTTAAAAGGCTCGCCCGTCTGCAAAATGACGGTTCGCGTGTAGGGGAAACCCTGATCACCTCTGTCCGCCACCGGTAATACGACCTCTTCGGAGCAATAATCTCCCGCCCCCGCCCGGCGTAAAACGAGCCGCTTGACCGCGTAATCCGTCAACCGTCTCCTACCGCTGGAGACAGCCAGGCACCACGTCCTGGAGCGCCCCAATGAGAAATCATTGGGGACACTTTTTTTACTATCTCCTAGGTAGAACACCTGGCATGTTTTCTGCCCAGCCCAATCCTTTACCTGATCCGACGACCTCGACCTCCTCGATGGGCTGCCCGTTGGCGCTGCAATTGGGAACAGGCCCATCTCTACCAGCAAGAAAGTGTGGCGCTGGAACACTGGCACTGCTTTGAGCTGGAGCACAGCGAAGCAGATCAGCGTGCCCTCCCCAGTGTTTTTCCTGCACAGCAGAATCACCATCAATCACAGGCAATCGCGAATCGTTCACCAGCCCTCTGGGCGCTGGGAACGAGCTGATAGTCCGCCATCAGCACTCGGCGAGCCAGTAAGCGCCGGAGAGCTGCCTGAGCCACCGCTCGTTGGTCTTCCAAAGTCTCACGGTTATTCCAAGAGAAATGACGGTAAAGACGTTCTGGAGCCTGCAGATCAAAGACTGTTCCCTGAGCTATGGACCAAGCCGTAAGATAGTCTGTGCCGCCTGCCTGCAGGCCACTCCAACCGTACTGTTCTCCTAGAAGATGCATCTTTTTATGGTTTCTGTGGTGCCACTCCAGACCTGCACTGTCATAGTACATAGCCCGCAGGAGCCGGTCTCCCAAACGATGCCCACGGTCAAACTCGTAGTGACAGCTACAGCACATCATCTCAATCCGGAGATCATCGTCTGGACCTGAGCCCACGTGTGCACATGCCAGTGGCCCCTGTTGCCGAAGCAGAATCTCGCCGCCCCCGAAAAGGTAGTGACTTCGTAGCTGAATGTGCAAGTCGCCAGGCCGTAGCCCGCAATAGACGCAGCAGGCTCCCTCAGGAACAAGAATGCCCTCACCAGCTTTACTGCGATTCAAGTAGCGAGATCGCAGGTGCCCTGGCTTCTCAGAGACATAAGAAATGGAGGTCGGCAGCACACTATGTCTGAGCGGCGTAGTGACACGGTACTTGTTGACCAACATGGCAATCACCGCAGTAGAAAGCTGACCGACAGACCAGAATTCCATGCCACCTGGCATCTCTAGACCAAGCTGACAATGCACCTGCTGGTAAATCTCGCGGGCCTCATCAAGGGTGAGCCGGCCCATATCGGCAACCGTCAGAGTCTTTTTGGGGATCCTGCTTTGAATTTTTTCCATATCCCTTTTATCTCTGCGAAGCAGAGAGGGAAAAACGGTGCCGGAAACGGCTTACCAGCAGTAAGCTCCTACAGACAGACGTACTCCAAGTCCCCAAAAAAGGCCCCAGGCTCACCTCTCTGCAGCAAGAATCAGAGACAGATGAGGACGGCAAGTTGCCAGTGCTTCCGAATCAGTTTCATTCCTCTTTCTTGCCTCGCTTAGCTTTCGCCTTCATCTGACTCTCCAGCGTCGGAGCCAGCTCCTGGTAAAGCTCCAGCAGCCGCGCCAGCCGCTGAGCCTCGGTACTACCGCTCTTCAGCCCATACAAGGCGTCCACAGCGCGGTCAAGGGCATTGTGGGCTGCCCTGAGATCCACAGGCATCAGGTTGGGGTCGTACAGTTGCGCCAAGGTGCTATCTGGGTGAGCGGCACGTGCATTAAGCACAGTCTGAGCTGCCTGTTCCACAGCCTGCACCTGCTTAGGCTTGAGGGATTCCCGGTCAGGCCAAGGGAAAGTGTTGTACACAATGTCCTTGGTATAGCTGTAGTCAGACTTTAGTCTTCCACCTACTAAGCGCATCCAATCCATGTGCAGGCGGCTCTGGATGAGGCCGAAGGTATATAGGTCGGCGTCCGGCACCATGTAGAGCTTGTTATTAACTACGGTTTCTGCAGTGAGATAGCCGATGGGCACGTATTCACGGCGTTCACTGCTGAACCCAGGGATAGCCAGATAATTGCCTTCAGGGTGGCGATTTTCTCCAAACAGTGCCGGATTCTGCGCCTTCTTCCGAGTCTGCTCACGGGTGCTTGCCAGTCGCCACGCCTTCGTCGCCTCAATGCGCTTCCTAACCTCAGGCAACTGTGTCAGCTCAGCCGGCTCGGCCTCCACCAGCCACAAGCAATAGCGCATTCCACCATTCAGGAAGTCCTGCGCGTCCAGCAACGGTTTGATGAACTTCTCAGCTCCTGGTTCCTTTGCCAGTAGCTCGGCCCGCTCCTCCTCGGTCAGCAGCAGGTTCCCTCCGTCCAGCGGCATATTGCCGAAGTGAATGCCGGGTACACCTAGGCGCAGCGGCTGCCCAGCCTTACGGACGATGACGGGTGGGCCATCAGTCAGGTAGGGGGTAATGCTTCCAGCCTGTACCTCGAGAGGCGCAGCGGTAGGGCTGGCATAAGTGAACAGGCGGCGCGACTTTCCAGTGGCCTGCTCCGTGGGCTGAAACTGCACAATGACGCAGTGAACGGCGGCCTGCCCTGGGGCGTCGTTGCTCCATTTGAATGTACGGTGCGCAGCAGTGATGGTCTGGCCATAGCTTTCCAGCAGATTGCCCCACAGCGGCGCGACTTGCTCGCCCTGGGTCACGCTGTTGGTACTGACCAGGGCCGCAGCAGTCTGCAGCTCCGGATACTCGCGGCTGACGGTCTGCATGACCTTCGCGGCCTTGACGTACCACGCAGCCACATAGTCCAGCACCCCAGCATCCTTCACTCCATCGAATTCCCGCACGACCTGGGCACGCTGCTCTTTGGACATTTTCTTCCCTCCCACAAAGGGCGGGTTCCCGACGATGTAGAGGCGAATAAGACTGTGAGCATCCTGGTGCAGCTGGAGATGCTCAGCCCAGTCCACTTCCAGGGCATCCTCATGCCGAATGTGTGCCGATTGAGTCAGCGGCAAGTTCACGAAGTTCTGCCCCAGCTTGCGACTGGCCTCAATATTCATCTGGTGGTCAGCCAGCCACATGGCGACGCGGGCAATCTGGGCCGGGAACTCGTCGTACTCAATCCCATAGAATTGCCCGACGTTCACCCGGATGAGGTGCGCCACATCAAGCACTTGCTGCCCCTTTTGCTGCTCAGCCAGGGCATCTAGTTCCAGACGGCGCAACTCACGGTAAGCCAGCAGCAGAAAGTTTCCAGAGCCGCAGGCAGGGTCGAGGAAGCGCAGGGTCGGCAGCAGCTTCAAGAAGGCTTCCAACTTCCCCTTATTGCCCCTGGCCGCTTCCCGCTGGGCATGCAGCTCATCCAAGAACAGCGGTCCCAGGGCTTTGAGGATGTTCTCCTCTGAGGTGTAGTGCGCACCAAGGTTGCGCCGCTCGACAGGATCCATCACCGACTGGAACATGCTGCCGAAGATGGCCGGGCTGACCGCTCCCCAGTCCAGCGCACAGGCTTCCAGCAACATCTGACGCATCTTCGGACTGAAGTCCGCAAGGTCAATGCGCTCGGTAAACAGCTCACCGTTGACGTAAGGGAAAACCGCAAAATACTCCGGCAGATTGGCCTGCCGCCTGTCCCCAGGCGTATCTAGCACCTGAAAGAGACGGGCCAGGGTCCCCCCAGTATCCTCACCATCAGTACGGGTATGGTCGGCCAGCAGATCATAGAACAACCCACGTTCTTCCCAAAGGCCAGTGTCATCCCCGAACAGCAGAAACAGCAGACGAACCAGTAACAGTTCGAGGTAGTGCCCCGTGTAGCCGCTGTCTTCCAAGAGATTGTGGAGTTTACCCATCTGCTGGGCAGCCTTAACGTTTACCGGATCCGTAGGAGCCTGATGACGCAGCTGTTTACCTATCAGGAAGGCAAAGCGTTCTACTTCACGGGGCAACTCTTCAAGAGGAAATTCGTAGGCTTCCCCAGTAGCGACTTCCTGCAGCCGGATACGCCCAAAGTCGCTGACAGCAACCCACTGTGGACGTTCATGCTCTTCCAAAACCTGGACATACTCAATGGCCTGGCAGGTGGCATCATCCAGGTCACGCCCTTTTGATTTGTGTTCAGCCATAAACAGGCCAGGCCACAGCAGGTCAATCCTGCCACGCCCAGAACCCTTCTCTAGGCCCTTGACCTTACGCTCAAAAGCAGCCACACGACGACGGTCTATCCCATAAACAGCCAGGAATTCATTCCAAAAAGTCTGAGCCTCAGCGTTCTCCTTCACAGCATCCTGCCAACGCTCAGCAAACTGAGCCGAACGAGTGCGGATTTCATTCCAGGTAAGCATGTCCAGCCACTCTAACCGCCTAAAGCACAAGCAGCAGGAGAGGAAGAGCAAAAGGCCCTAAAAGACCCCCGCTCAGTTAGAAGCAAACAGGCAGCCTTAGCAACAGCAGCAGGCAGCGCCTCGCTAGCCTGTATAACCTGATACCACCCTGAAACTGACACTGTGCCAAGATTACTTTTTCCACAGGTCGGCATTTTTTGTGAGGGTATCGAGGCTCAGCCCAGTACGCTCAGCTAGAGCCTTACGGTTTACTCGCTCGCCCGCTGTCTGCAACTGAGCTACAGCAGTGCCTATGACAGCCCTGGTAGCCTCACGACGGCTTTCTGCACTCTGGGCCTGCCCCTGGCGCATGCGGGCCAGCTGCTCGGCCTCCGGGAGCGCTCCACCCCTATTGCGGCTATGGATGCGGCTTCTGGGGCTGCCGGTACCTGCTCCAGGACGATGGTGGCGGTTGATGTAGCGGGCGATGCTCTTGACGATGTTTCGCAACTCGCTGGGGCTGAGGGGACCACTGGGATGGTCAGCCCAGGCCACACGGTTCAGCTGGTCGGCCTGGTGCTGCAGTTGTTGCTGGAGCTCAGCGCCCAGATGGCCCTCGCGGGCCAGCCGGTAGCCGACATGACGCAATACCTCGAATGCGGCGCAGTTACGACTTTCAACCTCTACTGCCTGCGCGACCTGCAACAGTTCACGGCGTGTGGTGGTCGTATGTGGCACCGACGGCAACTCTTGGCCCAACTCTGGCAACGTGTAAATACGGCCTGACATAACCCGTGTAACGTGCTGCGGATGGTAGGGACCACGTGCAAGCAAGCCAGTGTAGGCAGGGTCAGCATTGTGGACATAGTTAAGAGCAGCACGGATGTCTTCCAGGTACTGCTGAGGGGCACGGTGACTGCGGCCTCCATAACTGATGGCATCGAGCAGCAGGTAACGGGGTTGCTGGTGTCCACTGAGGATGTTGAGGGTGGATGCAGTCGGCAGCGGCCCATCCAGAACATTCAGACCATTATGATGGTCGAGGTCCTGCCCGATAGACCATATACGCCCACGGGGATTTGGCTGCCAGTACACTTGGCAGATAGCCTCAGCAGCAAGCCTGCGACTGTCCTCACGGCCCGCTACCTGAGGGGTATCGCCGCAAAGCGACCAAGCCGGAGCGCGTTTTAGGTACTCACGGTGCAGTTCGTCTAGGGTAGTAATTCTCTTTTGAGGGGCGAGAGGGGGTGTTATAGTCCGAACACCCCCTCTCTAACGAGAGAGTGGACATGAAAATGTCCTTTCCGAGCTGGGTGGCTCAAGTGGGGTTTGAATTTCAGGAAAGTGGAGTGTTGGCGCACTCCGCTTTTTTTGTGCTTTTCCTCTAATTCATGAGAGCACTATAGCGAGCTGCGGCTCCAACCGTCCTACGTCCATCGTGAATGCGAATCTGGTTGGTTCGAGCCGGAATGAGCTGCTTGGATGGGTTAATTTTACCTTAATCTTCGCTATCTGCACTCCGTAGCAGCGCTCAATGAACGTCAGCACAAGCAGAAACTGAAACAGTCAGCCAGCCGGAGCGTGAGTCGGTTATTACCGGGATAATCAGTGTGCCTAGGCTCCTCTTTTCAGAGGCTTATCCTGATGTTCCGCCCACAGCCCTCGCTGAAAACGTTATACTCAACGTTAGTAATAACGTTATTTTTGAGGTGGGACATGATCTATGTTGTCGGCGGAATCAAGGGTGGAAGTGGCAAAACTACTGTGGCCACCAACCTGGCGGTGGCTCTCGCGATGGAAGGCCGGGACATTCTGCTGGTTGATGCGGATGACCAGGAAACGGCTACGGACTTCTCAGCGTGGCGCAATCAGCGCACCGATGGGAACCCTGGCTATACCTCTGTGCAACTTAGTGGCCAAGCAGCTCGACAGGAGTTGCAGCGGTTGGCGAGCAAGTTCGAAGATGTCGTTATTGACACTGGGGGCCGAGACACTACCAGCCAGCGAGCAGCTTTGACCGTGGCCGATATCTACCTGGTACCTTTCAACCCCCGCTCTTTCGACGTTTGGACTCTAGAGAAGGTGTCTAGGCTGATTCAGGAGATCCAGACTGTAAATCCAAGCCTCCGCTCGTATGCCTTTATCAACAGGGCAGACCCACGCGGCAGCGATAATCAGGAAGCAGCTGAAGCGCTTCAGGACACCGAAGCCTTGACTTTCCTCGACGCCCCGCTGGGGAACCGTAAAGCCTACGCGAATGCTGCAGCCCAGGGCCTGGGTGTACAGGAAATCCAACCGGAAGACCACAAAGCAACGGCAGAGTTCCGTCGCCTCCTGGAGCAGATTAAGTTAGCAGGAGGTGAACAATAATGCCAGTCAGCCGAGCACCTCAACGCTCCCTGCCGCCCGGCCGAGATGATGAACTTCCCGACGAGCAGAGTGTCCTCGAGATCATCCAGCGAGGGGGATCAGTCAAAGCCGACTCCAAGCCAGTCACAGATCCCGAAGTTCCGACAGATCCACTAAAGAAGGTCCAGCTCCGTCTATATCAGTCCATGCTGGATGAGATAGACGTGCTGCGCCGCCAGCAAGCTAAAGGCCGCCGGCCAGTGTCACGCCATGCTTGGATTGTCGCCGCCATCGAAGAAAAGCTTAAAAAATAATCTCAGATTCAACGTCGAAAATAACGTTATTTTTAACCTGCCTTATAGAGTTTTGGTTGATCGCTATTAAACAGATCAATCCTCAACCATTTAAAAGTGCTATTATTCAATGTGAATATATTGCCAGCAGAATTCATAACGATTTCTCTGCTAGAGCATTCAAACATTCATCCACTTGAGATTTTGTCTTTTGCTTTAGTAAATTATGTATAATATTTGGAATAGGAAACGCAGACTGTCGATGCCTAAAAAGGTTTTCCTGATTAGCATAAATTAGTTCTTTGGGGCTATTCAATGAGGGAGCGCGTATAGCCTGCTCAGTATTATTCTTAAGGCCCTGTAGCTTAGCTACTGCCTCTCGACTGTCTATATACAGATTTAGGAGTAATAGAGCAAAGGGAAGCCCAGGGATAAATACTTTAATCAGAGCTTCTCGAAAATATAAATCCATATATAAAGGAACGATGGCCAAGATTAAAAGATAAAAAATTACTCCAAGCAAAGTCCAGTATTGCAAACTGCGTCGCAAGTAGAAATCCCAAGAAGCATTAGTAAATTGACATATAAAAACTTGTTTCTCCCGTGGGAAGCGGCTCGAACTCGTATACCAGTTTATAAAAGGCATTAGTTCGATTCCACGGGATAAGTCTACTATCTCATGTATTGAAATTTGCTCATTCACTCTTTGAGGCGGCAACGGGACACCGTAGAGTTCCAAGTCATACATATCTCCCAGTATTGCTCCCCTGTTGAGCTGGGACGATAATAAAGAGCGGTACAGAAGCTCAACTAATATCAAGCACCCGCCCATACAAGCGATTACAGTGTCCCATTTCAGAGCAAACAGAGCATTAGCAATAGTAACTACTGCCAGGATTAAAGTTAAATAGAATACGATGGTGAATACAGTTTTTGGCGTACTGTAGGTTTTATAAATAGCGGCACGAAGACGTAGGAAATTTCGTTGATTTTGCCGCTCCTCAATATTCTCCAAAGTCGGCTCCCAGAACTCCCTTCCACGCAGATATGGCATCATACTGTGATGAGCTTTCTAACTGGCAGGCAGCAGCGCAAGCATCTGAAGCTTCTTGTAGAAGAACATGAGCTTTCCAGCGATCATTCCATGACAGGTCATTGATATTCCCATCGATGTCCTTTGGGTCCTTCACATCATAAGTAATACGTTCTGCCAACCCACTAAGAACATCACGCAAATTAAAATTCATATATTTCCCAGCGGTATTGCCAGGAGTGTCGTAGTAATCTAATACAAGTGCTTCAGTGAGATAAGAGGATAACGATAAGCCACGCTTACGCTTTAGCCAAAACTTAACAAGACGCACCACATCTAGAACATAACCTCCGTGATTCTGATTAATGCTCGTAGCCCGATTTCTATCTAAACGAGGATCTGTTTTTTTCCACCGCCCTGCTCCGTCAGGAATCAAATAATATGTTCGCCCATCCCCCTCTTCAGCCGTAAGGAATGAAGGTACGATGTCATATACCCACGGATAAGACGTAAGATTGAGAACAGCAGCCGAGCTGTCACGCTTCATTTCTGCTTTTCGGTATTGTGCCACCGATGATAGCGAACGAATGAACTGGTTAATTACTAAACGCGAATTGACTGCACCGGAGGCATCACGAAAAGGGGCAAGCCTATGGTTATCTGGCACGTATACATCGCAAGTAGTATCAGATAATAGCTGGTACCAACCCCCGCCTCCAATCAAGGTGATCATAAGATCAATATCATCAAGCTCTCGGCACTTTGTCCGGCGTGCGAAAGAGCCAAATTGAATATGTTTTTCATTATAAAGTAGAGGAAAAGCTGAATCCCTTCCAGGTAGAGCCTGAATCTGATCAATCAACCAATTACGGCTACTACGGGCATTTTTGACGGAATCAGGAGATAGGCGGACGGCGTGGAGCATGAATTGCTGAAATGCAGTGTTGACGGTAGAGCTGGTCATCTTCCTCCTTAAATTTGGTACGCTAGTGACATAATAGCATGGAAATATACGCTCATGAGTGGGTTAGTGCGGAGCCAAATTAGTTGAGAAAGTTAAAAACCTCGTAGGCATGTCTCACCAGTGCTTGCCACTCAGCTCTAGCTCCCTTGAAAGAGCAACTTTTTATTCCGCAGGGTATACCTCAACGTGACAACTTGAGGTGACAAAAAAGCCCCGCTTTTGCGTCACTTTAGGGTTGTATTTAGGTATTTGTGACAGGATTGACGAGTGCTCTAAGACCCTAAGGTGACAAAAGTTGATCCCTACGCGGGTATAGGGTCCAGCGGTTGCCTAGAACTCAGGAATAGGGGGCAATGTCGCCTTTCCAAGTTTGATGGCTTCTCCAGCCTGAGCATCCATCACGATATAGGCTCCCTCTTCACCCGCTTGAGCGACTAGGGCTTCATCACTGGCGTAGACCCACACACGTGAAACCCATCCATCGGCTTCCTGCTCCACCACTTGAGTCCACTGGTTCAGCTCGGGATCAGCTCGGGAATAGCATTAGTTATGCTCATGCGATAGCTGCTGTACTTTCCTCCCTTACACGGCTCAAAGGAGGGCGTCACACGACCTGGTTCCTGCCGAGGCGCATCCTCTGGAGAAAGAAACTCAGGGATGACCAGCAGCACCCCTTTGGGCGGCTTGCAGTTGGTATTCACAGCAGAGCCCACAGTGAGGTGCTCGCGGGGTTGTGCAGAGGCGGGAGGCGCCCCGTTATAGCTCCGTTTCAGAAAGTGGTCGGCATCCACGGCAACACCCCAGTTGGTCGCCCCTAGGGTGTCAACCTGCATTGAGAAAACGGCCTTCGTTCCAGCTGGGTAGGTCAGCATGGTGCCGATAATGTCAGGAGCATCGGTTAGAGCGATACCAGCCGCCTCTTTCCAGGCACGAAGATGGGCTTCATCTGGAACTTCAGCAACAGGATTGTGGTCCGCTGGACCACAACTGCTGAGAAGCAGCAGGCCGAAGAAGATGGCTCGGCGTAGAAAGGGCATAGGTCTTCAGTCTGCCGCTTTTCAGCTGATGACATCTTCACGCGCAGCCAGCATTGAAGCCCACCCTAAAGTGACAAACTAGCAGTATGCCCTCCACCATCGGATACAAACGGGTCAGCAGCTTTGGTCAGAACGAAGTGCGTCAGCTGGACGGAATGACCTTCGACAAGGTTTTTATCGACAAAGCTTCTGGCAAGGACACCCAGCGCCTACAGCTCCAGGCCTTGCTGGAGTATGTCCGTGACGGTGACACCGTCACCGTCCATTCCCTCGACCGTCTCGGCAGAAACCTGTTGGACCTGCAGGAGCTGGTCCAGAGGCTGACCGGCAGGGGAGTCACCGTCCACTTTGTCAAAGAGAACATGACCTTCTCTCCCGGAGGGCAGGACTCGATGTCTACCTTGCTGTTCTCCATCATGGGAGCCTTTGCTCAGTTCGAACGCGACCTGATCCGCGAGCGCCAGGCGGAAGGCATCGCTCAGGCCAAGAAGCGCGGGGTCTACAAAGGCAGAAAGCCCAAGCTCACCGCCAGCCAGATTGCAGAGCTGCGGGAGCTGGCTGCTCAGGGTGTGAAGAAACCAGAGCTGGCCGAGCGGTTTGGGGTCAGTCGCAAGACCGTGTACGAGTATCTGAAAGAACAAGTAGAAGCAACAGCCTGAGAGCTATGACGCATCCGCTGCAGCAGGCAGGCCAACCACCTATCTCAGCACTGTAGATCTCCTACAGCATCTTCCAGCCAGATCTAGTGCCGGTCAGCGTAAGCGCTTTCTTCTTTCCGATCTGAATCCTGGGAGACACCAAAAAGACCGGCAGATGTAGTGTCCGAGGTTTTAGGCGCAGTGTCCGGTGACACAGACGTAGTGTCTGACATCTTAGGCGCAGCGTTTGGTGTCTCTGTATCTACTGGCTCGCTCTGCTCAACTTGCTGAGTACCCTTCCGGGAAGCCCCAGTTTGAGTTTCACCGTCCGGTACGAAGGTGAGCGTACCCAGGCGACGAACGCTCCATCCATTGCCCTGGACAGTGGCTCGTTCAACTTGAGCAAGG
>NZ_CAMPFU010000010.1 GCF_946848805.1 Deinococcus sp. Marseille-Q6407 | reverse complement strand
CTCTGGAATGTCCAGAATCCGCTGTGAGAGAATATGGGTGCGCTCCCCTGAAACCTGTTTGTACACACTTCCAGAATTTCAGCTCTGGGAGCGCTTTTTGTCCGCCTATTCAGGTGCAAGTTCTGAGGTCTTCTCTGCGCTCGTAGAAGCGCAAATTCGTTCCGTTCAGACCAAAACTCTGGCGTCACTCAAGCTCCGCGTCGTTCTGGCTGTACTCGCGCACAACCTCGCTAGGCCCTAAACGGCGTTATAACATTGAAATAATTTAGAGGAGTACAACACCTACCTATGGCGAATGCAATCACAGCAATTCAGGACGGCTACGCCTATCAGGCCCGAGTGTTCTGGTTGCTCGCCCTTAAACTCTTCGACCCTGAGACCCTCGTAGCACGTGTCGGGTTCGAGGATGGACGTATCAAGTCCTTCGACGATGTCGTGGTTGAGTACGCGCAGCCCGTCCCAGACGATATTGGCGGCCTAACGGAGACCGACTTTGTTCAACTCAAATTTCACCGCAACTCGGCCACGGCTATTACCGTCGCCAGTCTCACCGACCCAAGGTTTATAGGTGCACAGAGCGAGTCGCTTCTTCAGAAGCTGCAGCGCGCCGTAACCACGCGCGGCGGCAACCCACATTGCCGCTTCATCCTACGTCAGCACTGGGGAATTGACTCAGGTGACACCCTGGCTGAGCTGTATGACAACAGCACCGGGGCACTGCGCTTAAATGTGCTGTTCACTGGTTCGGGTGACCGAAGCAGAATGGGGCAGGTCCGCAAGGCCTGGCGTGACCACCTCCAAGTGGATGAAGATGAGTTGCGTCAGGTACTGCAGCGCCTTCGATTTGCCCATGACACTGACACCCTTACGGACTTACGAGAGCGCCTCAATGAGCAATTTCGCCTCTACGGACTCAAATCGATCCCGCCGTCTGAACGTGTGTTCCCGTACGACGACTTCATCTGGCGTCTCTTCAGAGAGCGCCCAGACGGGCTCATGTTCACCCGAGAGGACCTAAGCGACGAACTCGCCCGGGAAGGATTGCTCCTGTCACCCCCTAAATCTACCGTACGGAATGGGTCCTCTAGACGTGCGCTTTCGCCTGTACTGGTGGAGCGCGTAGCCGCGTGGGCCGAGCGAGTAGACGGGATTCATGAACATCTGAATCGAGGTGTAGCCGGGTCTGATCGACTGGCTCCTTTAGTGGAGGCGGTTAACGCCAGGTATCTCCGTGTGTCTTTATCGAGGGGTGTCCCTTTGCAAGAGCGTGGAGAGGTTGAGGAGCTGATTACATCCCTGCGCAGCCGCAATATACCGGCAGCTCGACTGCTAACCGGTGTGGCCGGACTTGGGAAAAGCTGTGTGAGCGCCTTGGTGGTGGAGCGAGCGCAGGCTCTGGGGTGGATAACCCTGGCCTTCCGTCTAGATGACGTGTCACCGACAAACACAACCGCGCAGCTGGGTGTAAACCTTGGGCTTCCAACATCGCCTGTCACGGTGCTTGCACAACTCGCTGACGGGCGCGAAAGCCTGCTGGTCATTGATCAACTGGATGCGGTGAGCCAGGCTTCCGGTCGTCAACCCCAGTTCTTCGAGGTGGTTCGCGATCTCCTTGAAGAGGCCAAGCGGCATCCAGAGATGCGCGTCTTGCTAGCGTGCCGCGAGTTCGATCTCAGGAACGACGACCGCTTCCAGCAGCTGCTTCGAGGGAAATCACCGCAAGCCGAGAAAGTGGCACTCTCTCTGTTGTCAGTCGAGCAGGTGCGAGCGACACTCATCAGAGCGGAATTCGATCCGAAATGGCTGACAGCCCATCAGCTAGAGATCCTTCGCACACCCCTACACCTGACGTTGTTGCTAGAAGGCTGGTCCAGCGCGACGGACACACAGATCCTAGTCTTCCAGACGGTAAATGATCTGTACCGCCTATACACCCAGCGAAAGGAAGCGCTACTGAGGCAGAAGGTCCCAAACTTCCGGCTGGCTCGGGCCCTCGCCACTCTGGTCGAGCACATGAATCGCGAGATGACGCTCTCTGTACCGGAGGCGCTCACTGATCTCCTCCCATTGAGGAATGAGCTGCTCTCCGAAGGCGTGCTCCGGCTGGAGAATGGCCGGATCGCTTTCTTCCACGAGGGCTACTTTGATTACTTATACGCCCGCCAGTTCATTACCGCTGGTCGGGGACTGGTAGACGTGCTGAACTCGTCGGAACAGCATCTGTTTCGACGGGCCCAGGTACGCCAGGTCCTAACCCTGCTCCGTGAGCAGGATCGGCGCGAGTACTTAGTCACGGTTCGGGAATTACTCACGGATGGGCGTGTGCGCTTTCATCTCAAGGAACTCACTTACGGTCTGCTGTGGCAGTGGCCCGATCCGTGGGAGGAGGAATGGCAACTCATCGCAGAAGGCTTGGAGAGCTCCGACCCAGCAGTGGCGGAGTTCAGTGCCCTGAGCGTCCGGATCCCGACCATTGCCCGGTTCCTCCTCGCCCAGAACATCCTTACAGCGTGGTTCGATGGGCCGGAAGGACGCATGCGTGACCTGGCAGAGGATGCCCTGAATGCCCTGCTCCAAAGTGAAACGGAAGCTTTTGTGGAGTTCGTCCGTCCCCGACTTGAGGGTGGCGCGGACACGCCCCAGCGCGTGAGCAGCATAATCGGCTGGCACCTAAAAGAGAAATCGAGGTCATTTTTCGAACTTCTACTGGATCTCCACGCCCGAGGCGTACTGGAGGAACATCGCTTCTGGGTAATGCTGCACGAGGTGTCAAAGGATCATCCTGACTGGGCCGTCGAGGGAGTCATCGTCGTCTTACGGCAGTTGAGCAGCACCCCCATACCCGATGACCTTGACGAGCACTTCGGCCGCGTGGAGCACCTGTTTAACGACGAGTGGCTTGCCAACGAGACCCTGACCCGCTGCGCCGAGGCAGTACCTGAACGGTTCTTGTCCGCTGTCCTCCCCGAAATGCTGGCCCTTGCCACGAAGTACTCCTACGCTTCCCACCTCGGGGACCGCTTTCGGGATGACAGAATCTGGCGTTACCGTCTGGACTTCGGCCTGAATCACAGCAGCGATGAACTGTTGAGTAATATCATCAACGCCTTGGGGAAGCTTAGTACAGAGGACTTCCGGCACTACGCGGTCACCTTGGAAGCCAGCCCACTGGAAATAGCCCAATATCTCCTACTGCGTGGATACATTGATCACGCCGAGGCTTGTGCAGACGAGGCCATTTGCTCGCTGATTCGCGAGCCCGAACGTCTTCAGATCAGCGAGCACGGCTCCTCCACTAAGCTTAGCCGGCGGCTGATCCAGGCTGTGAGTTCCCATGCATCAGCTGCAGCCCTCCAGGCACTTGAGCAGATACTGATGCACTACACAACGCGCTGGGAGAAATCTAAGGAGGGCTTCAGATTAAGGGGGCTGTCCGAGTACCGGCTGCTCACGGGAATCGTTCCTGAGGTTCGCTCCAAAGCGGTGCAGCGCCGTGTGGCCGAACTGACCAGAAAGTTTCCCGAAGAGCATCCAGAGCGTCCCCGCCTGACGCACTGGAGCGGGATAGTGCAGTCCCCTCTTCCCAGTCAGGCGATGGCCCGCATGAGTGACGAGGCCTGGATCTCCGCCATGCACAAATATAACGACGATGGGATCTGGTCACACAAACACACCCAGACCGGGGAAATCTTGGGCGGGGCACAGCAGCTTGCCCAAGCCTTGGGTGCCCAAGCCAAGAGTGATCCAGTCCGCTATCTCAATCTGGGGATGAAGATGCCCCTGAACGTGAACGCCACGTATTTCGAACACTTGGTTATTGATCTACGTGGCCTGGACGCCGACCCCAATCTGATTCTCGCGTTCGCGCAACGCTGTCACTCCCTGCCGGGTGATCCTTGCAGCCGGTGGATGCCCGATCTGTTTGGTGAACGTCCTGAAGTCGATTGGCCAGCGGCCGCACTTCAGATCGTAGCCGACTGCGCTCAAGCTAAGGATCCCGTTGAGGATACCTGGGATACAAGAGACGGCTTACGGGATCCCCATACTCAGGGCATTAATTCCACGCGGGGCCAGGCGGCTGAGGCGATTGGGCAGCTTCTCTTCGAGAAGCCTGAGCGGTTAGAGTTCTTCCGGTCCGTTATCGAGAATCTGGTGCATGACCCGGTCGCCGCCGTTCGCGCCTGCGCCGTCCTGCCATTGCTGGCGGTTTTCAACCAAGATGCCCAACTAGCGGTGGCCTGGTTCATTCAACTAGCTGAGACGCGGGAGGAAGTGCTCGGTACCCACTACGCCATCGAGTTTATCCGCTATGCCTCCCTCAGACATTTTAATCAGATGATGCCACTTATCGAACGGCTGTCGAGTTCCCCAAAAGACGACCTGGCCCGCGCAGGTGCAACCCTGGCCTGTCTTGCGGCTTTCAACCATTCTGAAGCACAGTCCCTCGCCAATCAGTGTCTAACCGGAACGGTTCCTCAACGCTTAGGGTGCGCGGCGGTATACCGCAGTAATGTCAACGATTCGAAGTGCAGGGAGGCGTGCTGGAGGGGATTGAGTGTCCTCTTCCAGGATGAGGATGCCAGCGTACGGGAGGAGGCGGCGAGGTTCTCAGAACAGCTCTCCGAGGAGGATTTTGCAGAGCATCGCGAGCTGATTCGCGCCTTCTTGGCCAGCCCTGCTTTCAAGGAGCAGCCCCTGCAGATGTTGCGTAAGCTCGAAACATCCGCCTTACGGCTCCCCAGCACCCTGCTGGAACCGGCAGAGGCATATATGCTTGGTACGGATGCACCTAAATTCGGGGGCGGATCGAGGGACGCGTTCTATGTCCACGAGTTCGGACAACTCTTGATACGTCTCTACACCCAGCACTTTAACCGCGGTATCCACGACGATGTTCTTCCGCGTTGCCTGAACCTCTTCGACCAGATGGCTCGCTGGCGAATCGGCGAGTATTTCGACGCCATGCGCGAGCTTGAGCGTTAGGAGATAAGGTGGAGAGACCTCACACGGCGTACTGAATGTGGGGTCACATGAGAGTTCGTGCGAAAAATTACCTTAGCGGATTGGATCACATTTTCAATAGTAGGGCTATTGCAGAAACGAACGTTTCTGCAACACTTTTATCCCTCCGATGAAATCACCCTTCCGGCCTTGCAAAAACCCCTTGCAGAATAAAAATCAAATGCAACAGGTTTGTGCAATGGAACTTGAAGTGGGCACTACCAGACTGCACGCTCAAAGCGTTCGATCGCCTCTTCCAGTGAGAGCTGTCCCTGGGCCACCGCCAGGGTCAGGTCGAACAGTTCCTGTTGACTCAGGCGCAACCGAAGGTCATGCAGGGCCAGCCACACCAGGGCACAGCTCAGTGAAGTTCTCTTGTTCGCATCGACGAAGGCGTGGGCACGTGACAGGTAATAAAGGTAGGCCGCCGCCTGGGCAGGCACTGTCGATACCGCCGTTGCCCAAACAGTTCCTGAAGCGGTTGCGCCAGTGCACTTTCCAGTAACCCTGGGTCTCGCAAACCGGGCGAGCCGCCATAGCGCTCGATCTGAGCGTCATGCAGCGCCTCCACTTCTTCCCGACTTAAGCCTTCAAGCATCGGCCAATTGGCGGAAAAGGTCATCGTACTCACTCAGCACCTGGTCACGCGCCTGAGCAAAACGCTGCTGACGAGCCAGGGTCTCAGGACGCGATGCGTCCTGGGCCGGCGTGATGATAATGGCATTCCCCTGAATCTCGATCTGCACTTCGCTGCCGATGCCCGTCAGCTCTTTCATGTCTTTGGTGATGACCAGGGCCTCGCTGTTCCCAATTCGAGAAAGGGTCTTTCGCCTACCCTATTCTAACGGTGTTCGTACCAAGAGGCACCGTGTGATTTTGCTTCTCCGTTTGTGCAAGGCTTTCCCATGCTTATCGGCTATGCTCGCGTCTCCAAAGGTGACCAGGACTCCGCACTCCAGCTCAAGGCCTTGGAAGCCGCCGGAGTCACCCGCATTTTCAAAGAACAGGCCAGCGGTGGCCGCTGGGATAGGCCGGAGTTACACAAGGCCCTGGAACATCTCCGCGAAGGAGATGTGCTGGTGGTCTGGAAACTGGACCGACTCAGCCGCAGTCTCAAGGACCTGCTGACCTTGCTGGAGGACATCGAAGGACGGGGAGCAGGCTTCCGCAGCCTGACCGAGAACATCGATACGACCACGCCAGCTGGACGGATGATGATGCAGATGGTCGGCAGCTTCGCAGAGTTCGAGCGGGCGATGATTCGTGAACGCACCAGGGCTGGCCTGGAACAGGCCAAAGCCGCAGGCCGGGTGGGGGGCCGCCGACCCAAGCTGACTCCAGCTCAGCAAGAAGAAATCCGTGAAGCGGTTCGGTCAGGCAGAAAGACCGCTGCTGACTGCGCCAGGCTCTTCGGAGTCAGTCAGGCGACGGTGTCACGCATTCTGGCTGCGAGTTGAATCCGGTGCTGAGCACTTCACCCATCAAGTGCTGCACTTCTCTACCTGACTCCAACGCGGTTTGCCATAATGCTGTTAAACTTCCTCTGTCTCTGCACCTATGAAGGAGCACTCCAGCCATGTTTAACATTCTGCAGAGGTTCAAAAGACGGCCTGTTTTTACACTACCGGATCCCCCTCCTAAGATGGTGGTCCCAGATGTAACTCCGGAGTCTCAGTAGGTGACAACTTCTCAGAACTTGCACCTGAATAGGCGGACAAAAAGCGCTCCCAGAGCTGAAATTCTGGAAGTGTGTACAAACAGGTTTCAGGGGAGCGCACCCATATTCTCTCACATCGGATTCTGGACATTCCAGAGACGCTGTACCAACGGCGAAGCCTGGAGGCTTCGCTGCACCTTTTCCACAGTCCAGGTCAGAAGACCAACTTCAGCCAGGCTGAGGGAGTCAGTCCCAGTGCACTGAGTCGCTTCTTCAACGTCTATGACTGGGATTCAGACCGCTGCTGGGAAGAGATGCAGGACTTCCAGTGGCGCATCCTGCTGGATACAGCTCGTCACAAACGTAGACCTCGTCTGCGGCTCAGCGTGGATCTGACCACGGTGGAAAAGGTGGGAATTCAGCTGCCCTACGTCAGCGTCTACAACGGCAGGCACGGCATCCATCTGGTGGTCTTGTTCGCCGAATATGGGGAACTTCAGTTCCCCATTTCTTACCGGATCTACCAGGGCAAGCACACCAGCACCCCGGTCACGCTGGCCCTCGACTTGCTGGAAGAGGTGCCAGACTTCGTGGGGAAACGCTTTCAGGTCTGCGTACTGGCGGACAGCGGATTCGAATCCGCTGTCTTTCTGGACGGTGTGCAGCGTCTCGGTTTCGAGTTCGTGGTGGGTGTGCGGAGCAACCGGCGCACAGACCATCCTGGACAGGTGACAGTGGCGGATTGTCCGCACGGAGGGTATGTCAACCTCGCCAACTGGCCTCTGGAAACGCTGACCCTGGGGAGAATAGACCGTGGGGACCGCGAATTCTTCGCGGTGTCGTCTGAGCTGTTAGAGGGGAAGGACATCCTTGCTGAAGGAAAACGGCGCTGGGCACTGGAGTCGTTTTTCAAAGAAGGGAAGCATCAGTTTGGGTTGGCGCAGTTCGCGCTGCGAACTGCCAGGGGTCTGGACCGCTGGATTTTGATGGTCTTCCTGGCCTTCACCCTAACCATGCTGTACCGCTCTGAGGACATGACCCTGAAAGAGGCGGCACGCCTGGCCCTCTACACCCTGTTCCCCGTAGTCAGGCTCAACCATCTTCTGAGTCAGCTCCAAAAAGAACGAGAATTTCTTCTCCAGCACGGCTATTCGCTCAGCTATGCAAGGTGCAAGTTATGAGTATTGGCAACAGTGGTCTTTACTGGCTGTTCTCGATCATCGTTCAAGAGCTGCACAGATTATGACTTTGCCGTCTTCTTGCGACCCCTGCTCTTCGTCTTGGTTTGACTCTCTAAGGTGGGCACCAGATCCTGATATAGCTCTAGTAGCCGTGCTACACACTGAACTTCAGTGGCGCCTGCTTTCAATCCATAGAGAGCTTCCACAGCCTTATCGAGCTGGTTGTGGGCTTTTCGGAGTTCAGCGGGCATCAGGTTGGGGTCGTACATTTGGGCCAGCGTGCTGCCCGATGCCTTCTCGCGGGCCTTCAGAACCGCCTGTGCCGCTGCTTCGACGGCCTGCACCTGCTTGGGCTTGAGGGTGCTACGGTCCGGCCAAGGAAAGGTGTTGTAGCTGAGGTCTTTGCTGTAGCGGTAGTCGGACTTCATCCGTCCACTGACCAGCCTCATCCAGGCCATGTGCAGCCTGCTTTGAATGATGCCGAATAGGAAGAGGTCGGCGTTAGGCACCATGAACAGCAGGTCATTGACCACAGTGCCGGAATCAAGAAACCCGACGGGGATGTACTCGCGGCGTTCACTGCTGACTTTGGGAACTACTATTGATAACGGCGTAAGTATGCGCTGCTAAACTCTAGGGACCGTGGAATGGCAACCGAACCAATATTCTCGTGCCCAACTTGAGGAGCGGCGTCTGGCTGCTACCGAGTGGCTGCAGCAAGGCAGCCACACACACCGCGAAATTGCTGCTCACTTCGGCGTCTCCGTGCTCACGGTGACTTCTTGGAGTGCTCGGCTCAGAAAGAAGGGAAGCTTGCAAGCGACGGTCAGCTCTGGTCGTCCTGCTCGGCTGACTGAGTCTCAGCACGACCAGCTTCGCACCCTCCTGCGGGAGGGTGCTCTGCAGCATGGGTTTCCTGACGAAACTTGGACGACAAAACGCGTGGCAGAGCTGATCGGGCGGCACTTCGAGGTGTGGTACCACCATGATCACGTCCGTAAAATCCTACGAAAGTTGGGGTTCAGCCCACAGATGCCAGATGGGCGGGCTGCTGAGCGGAACGAACTTCGGATTGCATCCTGGCGGGAACAGGTGCTCCCGGAGTTGGAAAAAAAAGGTCGCTGGGGGAGCCACAATCATCTATCTGGATGAGGTCGGATTCTCGTTGAAAGGCGTGCGAAGGCGAACGTGGTCACCCAGGGGCGTCACGCCCCTGGTCACGCTCAGAGCGAACTGGGAGAACTCAGAACTTGCACCTGAATAGGCGGACAAAAAGCGCTCCCAGAGCTGAAATTCTGGAAGTGTGAATCAACCGGTTTCAGGGGAGCGCGTCCGTATTTTCGCACAGCAGGTTCTGGATATTCCAGAGACGCTGTACCAACGGCGAAGCCTGGAGGCTTCGCTGCACCTTTTCCACAGTCCAGGTCAGAAGACCAACTTCAGCCAGGCAGAGGGAGTCAGTCCCAGTGCACTGAGTCGCTTCTTCAACGTCTATGACTGGGATTCAGACCGCTGCTGGGAAGAGATGCAGGACTTCCAGTGGCGCATCCTGCTGGATACAGCTCGTCACAAACGTAGACCTCGAATGCGGCTCAGCGTGGATCTGACCACGGTGGAAAAGGTGGGAACTCAGCTGCCCTATGTCAGTGTCTACAACGGTAGGCACGGCATCCATCTGGTGGTCCTGTTCGCCGAATATGGGGAACTGAAGTTCCCCATTTCTTACCGGGTCTACCAGGGCAAGCACACCAGCACCCCGGTCACTCTGGCGCTCGACCTACTGGAAGAGGTGCCGGACTTCATCAAGAAACGTTTCCGGGTACGTGTCCTAGCGGACAGTGGATTCGAATCCGCTGTCTTTCTGGACGGTGTGCAGCGCCTGGGTTTCGAGTTCGTGGTGGGTGTGCGGAGCAACCGACGCACAGACCATCCTGGACAGGTGACGGTTGCGGACTGTCCGCATGGGGGGTACGTCAACCTCGCCAACTGGCCTCTGGAAACGCTGACCCTGGGGAGGATGGACCGTGGGGACCGTGAATTCTTCGCGGTGTCGTCTGAACTGCTGGAGGGGGACGAGATCGTTGCTGAGGGTGCGCATCGCTGGGGGGTGGAATCCTTCTTTAAGGAAGGTGTAAGCACCAGTTTGGGTTGGCGCAGTTCGCGCTGCGAACTGCCAGGGGTCTGGACCGCTGGATTCTGATGGTCTTCCTGGCCTTCACCCTAACCATGCTGTACCGCTCTGAGGACATGACCCTGAAAGAGGCAGCCCGCTTGGCCCTACATACCCTCTTCCCCGAAGTCAGGCTGAACCACCTGCTGAGCCAAATTCAAAAAGAGCAAGAATTCCTCCACCAGCACGGCTATTCGCTCAGCTATGCAAGGTGCAACTTATGAGGAGAAGCTTTCGACGATTGGGGCGATCACTTCAGATGGACGATTCTTCCAGCACACAACATCCGGAGCGATCCGCAGTGGAGAAGTCATCCGATTCTTTGGGCACATCCTGCGCCAAGTTCAGGGGAACATCGTCGTGGTGCTGGACAATGCGAGAATTCATCACGCGAAAGTGACCCAGGCGTTCGTGGGTTCCCACGAACGCCTCTCTCTGATCTTTCTGCCTCCGTATGCTCCAGAGTTGAACCCGATCGAGTTGGTGTGGGCCTACGTCAAGCGCAATGTGTTGGGGAACTTTTGTGCCCACTCCATCAGAGCGCTGAAAAAGAGGCTTGTCACCGCCTGGCAGCGGGTCCGCTATATTCACCTGCCCCGTCAGCTTATGGACGCCAACTTACGCCGCTATCAATAGATAGCGTTCTGGCAGCTTTCTGTCCCTGAACAAGGCAGGAGTCTGCGCGAATTTCTGCGTGCTGGGTGCAACACTGGCCAACCGCCACTGCTTCGTCTTCTCAATGCGCTCCCTGACTTTGGGTAGCTTTGCCAATTCCGCAGGCTGGGCATCTACCAGCCACAGGCAATACCGCGTGGCCCCGTTCAGGAAGTCTTGCGCGTCCAGTAGGGGTTTAATGAACTTCTGCGCAGCAGGTTCGGCTTCCAGCAGTTCTGCTTTCTCCTGCTCGGTCAGCAGCAGGTTTCCACCGTCCAGCGGCATGTTGCCGAAGTGAATAGGCGGCACGCCTGCGCGTAGGGGCTTCTGGGCCTTCCTGACCACCACCGAAGGGCCGTCCGTCAGGTAGGGAGTGATGTTGGTCGCCTGCACCTCCAGCGGGGCCGCTGTGGGCGAAGCATAGGTAAACAGGCGGCGCTGGGCAGAAGTCAGCTGGGCGGTGGGCTGGAACTGGACAATGACACAGTGAACGGCAGCCTGACCAGGTGCATCGTTACTCCACTTGAAGGTCTTATGGGCTGCCGTGATGGTCTGCCCGTAGCCTTCCAGCACATTGCCCCACAGCGGGGCCACCTGCTCACCCTGGGTGACGCTGTTGGTGCTGACCAGGGCAGTGGCCGTCATCAGGTTCGGGTACTCGCGGGTGATGGTCTGCATGACCTTGGCGGCCTTGACGTACCAGGCGGCCACATAGTCCAGCACTCCAGCGTCCTTAACTCCACCGAACTCGCGGACCACCTGAGCACGCTGTTCCCCCGACATCTTCTTCCCTCCCACAAAGGGCGGGTTGCCAACGATGTAGAGGTGGGAGAGCAGGCCCAGGTCTTCATTCAAGTTGAGATGCTGAAGCCAGTCGGTTTCCAGCGCGTCCCCGTGCCGGATGTGCGCGGCCTGGGTCAGTGGCAGGTTCACGAAGTTCTGGCCGAGCTTGCGGCTGGCCTCGATGTTGGCCTGGTGGTCGGTCAGCCACATGGCGACACGGGCAATCTGAGCCGGGAACTCGTCGTACTCGATGCCGTAGAACTGGCCCACGTTCACTTTCAACAGCAGGTTGATGTCGGTCACCGCTTGTAGACCACCACTGCGGTCAGTCAGCAGGCGGGACAGAGCTTCCAACTCCAGGCGGCGCAGTTCACGGTAGGCCAGAATCAGGAAGTTGCCGCTGCCACAGGCTGGGTCGAGGACACGGATACCGGGTAACTTGCTCAGAAAGCTCTGTAGCTTGGCCTTGTTCTGGCCTGCTGCGGTCAGTTCGGCGTGAAGGTCGTCGAGGAACAGTGGCCCCAGGGCCTTCAGGATGTTGGCTTCACTGGTGTAGTGCGCTCCGAGGTTGCGGCGCTCGGTTGCGTCCATGACGGCCTGGAACATGCTGCCGAAGATGGCCGGACTGACAGCTCCCCAGTCCAGCACGCAGGCTTCCAGCAACATTTCCCGCATCTTGGGGCTGAAGTCGGCCAGGTCAATACGTTCGCTGAACAGCTCGCCATTGACATAGGGGAAAGCGTTCAACCAGTCGGGCAAAGCAGCTTGCCGTTTGTCCCTTGGGGTATCCAGTACCTGAAACAGGCGGCCCAACACGCTGCCGGTGTCCTCGCCGTCGCTGCGGGTATGGTCGGCCAGTAGGTCGTAGAACAGCCCACGCTCGTCCCACAAGCCGGTGTCATCCCCAAACAGCAGAAACAGCAGCCTGACCAGCAGCAATTCGAGGTGGTGGCCTGTGTAGCCGCTGTCTTCAAGCAGGTTGTGAAGCTTACCCATCTGCTGGGCCGCTTTGACGTTCACGGGGTCGGCTTCCCGTTGGTGGCGCAGCTGCTTACCTATCAGGAAGGCAAAACGCTCAACCTCGCGGGGAAAGTCTTCCAGTGCGAACTGGTGGGCTTCACCCGTAGCCACTTCCTGCAAGCGGATTTGCCCAAAGTCACTGACCGCCACCCACTGCGGGCGCTCGTGCTCTTCGAGCACCTGGACATAGTCAATGGCCTGCTGAGTGGCTTCGTCCAGGTCGCGCCCCTTGGACTTGTGCTCAGCCATGAACAGGCCTGGCCACAGCAGGTCAATGCGCCCACGCCCGGAACCTTTCTGAAGACCGGCCACCTTTTTCTCAAAGGCAGCCACCCGGCGGCGATCAATCCCATAGACCATCAAAAACTCATTCCAGAACGTCTGGGCCTCGGCATTTTCTTTGACGGCATCCTGCCAGCGGTCAGCAAACTGCGCGGCACGGGTGCGGATTTCGTTCCAGGTGAGCATGTTAGATCACTCTAACGGGCCTGAAACGCCCTTGACGTTCAGTCTGCAAGCGGGCCTTATTGGTCGCCTCTTATTGAGCTGCTATTAGGATCAAGAATAAAGGCAACTCGATGCAACACACTGTCCCACACGGCAAAAAGCCGTATGTTGCACTGGGCAAGGCGGCAGGACGTGTTTAGTCATTCACAGGCGCTGGAAGCGTTAGCAGTGGAGCTGAAGACAAGTTGTCAGGTCAAAGCTAGGCGGCTGGCGGTGGACCTCCAACGCGGTGGTGGCCCGCCAGCTTGAGGCGGTCATATAGCCCTGCGCCCACCAGTTCCGACACCACGACGGCGGCGGCTTTCTTCGCGGGGTAGGTTTTCAAATCTTGCAAAACACGCGCCAGCACGGCGCTGATGTCCTCGCTCACGTCCTGGCCCTGGTCGCGCAAGCGCAACATCTGCCACAGCAGCCAGCACCAGAAGCGCTGGTTCCCCGTGTCCCCGAAAGCAGCCGCCAGTTGGCGGGCACACTCACTAACAGCGGCGCCGCGCTCGGCCTTCGGTAGCCCAGTGAGGGCCGGCACTGCGTAAACCGTGTCCAGGCCGCCGAAAAACGCTATTGCATCAGTCAGTGTAACGCCAGGGGAACCCTGTAAAAACGGGGCTAACGCCCATGCCAACAGGGTTTTTTCGCTCACTACAGCCTTTTCCGCTTCTTGTGACTGTTGCAGTTGGAAAAGTTGGCCCTGGGACAGCAGTTCTGCTTCTTCGGCCTTACCCAACCTGACCCGTTCCAGCTCGGCCCAGGCGGTGCGGCCCGCTCTAGCGTCCGCATCGAGGTCACGCCAGCGCACGCCGACTAGGTCGTCGTGGCGTACCCGCACCCGCTCGCGGGTTCCGGCCAGGACTTCGTGCGGACGGAGGGACAGCGCCCAGACCTTGCCGGTCACAGCGGTCTGGCCGCGCAGGGTGCCGTAGTGGTCGCGCTGGTGCAGTACCCCGGCCTTTTCGAGTGGGCGCAGGTTGCGCCAGACCGTCGAACGGTTCACTTCCAGATGGGCGGCGATGAGGTCGAGCGGCAAGTGGAAGGAAACCTGAGTGGCGTGCTGCTCGTGCAGCCCGCGCTGCCGCAGCACGGTGAGACCGATGCGGAACAGCAGCCGATAAATCCGGCGGGCGGTGGCCGGGCACTCGGCGGTGTCTAGGCACTCGGTCAGGGTGTCCAGTGGATTCATCTGCAGGACGCCATCATTGGTGCGGGGTATAGGGACAGGTGGCGCGGCCACGTCAGCCACACGAGGCAAAGGCAGGAGAGGCTCAGCTAATGTCTCGGTCCCTTTAAGAGCCGCCGGAATCATCGCTAAGAATTTCTTGGTCGTCGCTTCCGTTCGCTGTTGCTGGATCTCGGGGTCTATTGGGAACAGACCAGCCTGCCGCACACGGAGAGTCATAAACTGCTCCAGCAGGGCACATTGGCCACGAGGAAGAGACGAAGAAGGGGGACACGCGCTGAACGACCTGGACGGCACTCCACAGTCACTTGGACTCCTACGCAGCTCGGCTGGTTGTTGACCAGCACACACAGCCCGCGTACACTGTGTGTAGAGACGCCCGCCGCTCTCTGACAGAACAGCAAGCTTAACTTGCTTAACTTGTTAAGGATTCCAATCCCCCTTCCGCATCGGTCGCCAAACTTCAGCGGTTGGGGGGTTCCCTATTGGTATCTCGCCAATTCGGGTTGAAGGAATTGTAGCACTGTACGTGTTGGTCAGTGCAAGGGGGAGATCTAAGGGCGTGGGCATACCTATGCTCCCGTCAGAGAAGGGTGGCTTGTCAAGTGGCCGAAGAACAAGGACGTTCAGAACGGCGAGTACCCGTCTCCCGGTCTGGTAGCAGCCATACTTAAGTGTCAATCAACGAAGAGGGCCGACTGCTGATGGCAGCAGTCGGCCCTCTTCATTCGAACTTCAGGGAACCTGCCCGACTTGACTGCACACCTCTCGTCATACAGGGCAGCCGTCTTTCCCCTACAGAAAAACTCCTGGATTAACCCCGAAATAGTCGCCCAGGGTGCGGGCATGGGCTACTGTGAAGGACCGCTTGCCATGGATCAGGTTGCTGATGTTGCCCTGTGGGATGCCCGTCGCTTCGGAAAGAGCTTGCTGGGTGACGCCTCGCTCCTGAATCAGCAGACGCAGTTGCATCTCCGGGGCGGCAGGAGGGACGTGCTGGGCCGCCTCCTGGTAGGCGGTGACACGGTGAATCAATCCTTCAACCAGATCGGCCAGTGGATGAGTCTCATCTTCTCCGACTTCTTTGAGGAGGGCATCCAGGGCCATGATGGCCCGGTCATAGCTCTCTTCATCGGTAATGGGGGCAATAGCGTCATGCGCCAGGACGTGCAAACGCTGCCAGGTCACAGTCAGTTCTGAAATGTCTAAGGTCATAAGGTCTCCCAGTCCAGATCGTCATATTGCTGATGGGTGCCTACGAACTTCACAAAAAAGGTGCGGAAGCGGCCTGCGAAGTTGGGACTGACAATCAGCCGATATTTATTGCCACCAATGTTGAATACGATGAACCCACTGACCCAATCGGCACTTCCATAATCAGCTCGGACGTCAGCAAAATTATGGTAGGTAGCGTCATGAACGTGATTGAGCTCATAAGTTGCACCTTGCATAGCTGAGCGAATAGCCGTGCTGGCGCAGGAATTCTTGCTCCTTTTGAATTTGGCTCAGCAGGTGGTTCAGCCTGACTCCTGGCAACAAGGTGTAGAGGGCCAGGCG
>NZ_CAMPFU010000009.1 GCF_946848805.1 Deinococcus sp. Marseille-Q6407 | reverse complement strand
TCACCCTGACGACGCTGCACCGCTCAGAGGCCCTGACCTTGAAGGAAGCTGCACGCCTGGCTCTCTACGCCTTGTTCCCCGAAGTCAGGCTCAACCACCTGCTGGGCCAGCTTCGGAAAGAGCAAGACTTCCTGCGCCAGCACGGCTATTCGCTCAGCTATGCAAGGTGCAAGTTATGAGCTATACCCCAGCCTGACGATCCCGCCCCGCCTCAAAAGCGGGGTTTTCTTGTCCATCTAGAGTGCCCTTTGAAATATCTGACACCTGTCAGGGTGTGTCTCGGCTCTAGATAGACAGTGTATGAAGCCTGCTGGCGCTTTCAGGCATCTGATTTCGTTCCAGAGCAGAGGCGACATTCGAAAGGCTCATAGGCGGATTCTTCAGTGACGCCACCAGCTTGGTCAGCGCGATGCGACAGCCTTCTGCATTCGTTTCCAGCAAGTGGCTCAGTACCTCATCGGGGTGCTGCACCACGAGGCCAGGTGGCAAAGTGTCTTTGGGAAAGTCCTTGAGATTGAAGGTCACCAGGATGTTCGCTCTAGCTCGGATAGCGGCAGCCAAAACATGGCGGTCATCAGGGTCAGGGAGCTGCAAGTCAGGTAACAGGGCTTCGTAGCCACTGACATTCGCTGCTGGAAAAGCAGCTTCCATTCGCTCCTGTGTGCGGGTAATCGTAGCTTCGCTGTACCCAGCGTCATCCACTAGATGACGTTTCCATTCCTGCTGCACTTCAGCCGACCAGTAGATAGTGCACACCCGTTGGACAGCCAGCCGCAGGAGCAGGTTTCGCAGAAGCTCGCCGTACAGCACGTTGGCGTCTAGAAAAAGTCGTGGAGGCAAGTTCAGTACATCCCAGCTGCTTGTTCGTCTGCCACAATGTCATCTAGCAGGGCATGTTGCCTATCCTGCTCAGCTTGGAAGGCTTGAATATCCGAGAGGGCAATTCTTCTATGTGTGCCTACCTTGCGGTAAGGGATAACACCGGTCTCCAGCAGATGGGTAATTAGATAAGGCCGACTGACCCCTAGCAGCTCCGCCGCTTCCTGAGCACTCAGTTCACGCTTGCTGGTAAGGAGGGTGACCCCATTGCCTTCCTGAAATTCTTTGAGGCTAGCTTTGAGCAACTCCACCAATACGGGTGAAGCAGGTAGCGCAGGCTGTCCAGGAAGGTTGATTTCTACAGCACCACCCTGCTCAAGTTGGCGAGCAAAGGCTGCCAGCAATTGGTGCTCTTCGAGCTGTGGACTAAAGGTAGAAGCTGTCATGCTTACAGATTACTACATCTGCAATAAATGAAATACTTAAGCTACACGCTTACCACTTCTGCCCATGTCCTTGCAGCAGCGTGAACAAACCCCAGCACAACAAGCTTCTCACAAACGAACGTTTCTGCAACACTTTTATCCCTCCGATGAAATCACCCTTCCGGCCTTGCAAAAACCCCTTGCAGAATAAAAATCAAATGCAACAGGTTTGTGCAATGGAACTTGAAGTGGGCACTACCAGACTGCACGCTCAAAGCGTTCGATCGCCTCTTCCAGTGAGAGCTGTCCCTGGGCCACCGCCAGGGTCAGGTCGAACAGTTCCTGTTGACTCAGGCGCAACCGAAGGTCATGCAGGGCCAGCCACACCAGGGCACAGCTCAGTGAAGTTCTCTTGTTCGCATCGACGAAGGCGTGGGCACGTGACAGGTAATAAAGGTAGGCCGCCGCCTGGGCAGGCACTGTCGATACCGCCGTTGCCCAAACAGTTCCTGAAGCGGTTGCGCCAGTGCACTTTCCAGTAACCCTGGGTCTCGCAAACCGGGCGAGCCGCCATAGCGCTCGATCTGAGCGTCATGCAGCGCCTCCACTTCTTCCCGACTTAAGCCTTCAAGCATCGGCCAATTGGCGGAAAAGGTCATCGTACTCACTCAGCACCTGGTCACGCGCCTGAGCAAAACGCTGCTGACGAGCCAGGGTCTCAGGACGCGATGCGTCCTGGGCCGGCGTGATGATAATGGCATTCCCCTGAATCTCGATCTGCACTTCGCTGCCGATGCCCGTCAGCTCTTTCATGTCTTTGGTGATGACCAGGGCCTCGCTGTTCCCAATTCGAGAAAGGGTCTTTCGCCTACCCTATTCTAACGGTGTTCGTACCAAGAGGCACCGTGTGATTTTGCTTCTCCGTTTGTGCAAGGCTTTCCCATGCTTATCGGCTATGCTCGCGTCTCCAAAGGTGACCAGGACTCCGCACTCCAGCTCAAGGCCTTGGAAGCCGCCGGAGTCACCCGCATTTTCAAAGAACAGGCCAGCGGTGGCCGCTGGGATAGGCCGGAGTTACACAAGGCCCTGGAACATCTCCGCGAAGGAGATGTGCTGGTGGTCTGGAAACTGGACCGACTCAGCCGCAGTCTCAAGGACCTGCTGACCTTGCTGGAGGACATCGAAGGACGGGGAGCAGGCTTCCGCAGCCTGACCGAGAACATCGATACGACCACGCCAGCTGGACGGATGATGATGCAGATGGTCGGCAGCTTCGCAGAGTTCGAGCGGGCGATGATTCGTGAACGCACCAGGGCTGGCCTGGAACAGGCCAAAGCCGCAGGCCGGGTGGGGGGCCGCCGACCCAAGCTGACTCCAGCTCAGCAAGAAGAAATCCGTGAAGCGGTTCGGTCAGGCAGAAAGACCGCTGCTGACTGCGCCAGGCTCTTCGGAGTCAGTCAGGCGACGGTGTCACGCATTCTGGCTGCGAGTTGAATCCGGTGCTGAGCACTTCACCCATCAAGTGCTGCACTTCTCTACCTGACTCCAACGCGGTTTGCCATAATGCTGTTAAACTTCCTCTGTCTCTGCACCTATGAAGGAGCACTCCAGCCATGTTTAACATTCTGCAGAGGTTCAAAAGACGGCCTGTTTTTACACTACCGGATCCCCCTCCTAAGATGGTGGTCCCAGATGTAACTCCGGAGTCTCAGTAGGTGACAACTTCTCAGAACTTGCACCTGAATAGGCGGACAAAAAGCGCTCCCAGAGCTGAAATTCTGGAAGTGTGTACAAACAGGTTTCAGGGGAGCGCACCCATATTCTCTCACATCGGATTCTGGACATTCCAGAGACGCTGTACCAACGGCGAAGCCTGGAGGCTTCGCTGCACCTTTTCCACAGTCCAGGTCAGAAGACCAACTTCAGCCAGGCTGAGGGAGTCAGTCCCAGTGCACTGAGTCGCTTCTTCAACGTCTATGACTGGGATTCAGACCGCTGCTGGGAAGAGATGCAGGACTTCCAGTGGCGCATCCTGCTGGATACAGCTCGTCACAAACGTAGACCTCGTCTGCGGCTCAGCGTGGATCTGACCACGGTGGAAAAGGTGGGAATTCAGCTGCCCTACGTCAGCGTCTACAACGGCAGGCACGGCATCCATCTGGTGGTCTTGTTCGCCGAATATGGGGAACTTCAGTTCCCCATTTCTTACCGGATCTACCAGGGCAAGCACACCAGCACCCCGGTCACGCTGGCCCTCGACTTGCTGGAAGAGGTGCCAGACTTCGTGGGGAAACGCTTTCAGGTCTGCGTACTGGCGGACAGCGGATTCGAATCCGCTGTCTTTCTGGACGGTGTGCAGCGTCTCGGTTTCGAGTTCGTGGTGGGTGTGCGGAGCAACCGGCGCACAGACCATCCTGGACAGGTGACAGTGGCGGATTGTCCGCACGGAGGGTATGTCAACCTCGCCAACTGGCCTCTGGAAACGCTGACCCTGGGGAGAATAGACCGTGGGGACCGCGAATTCTTCGCGGTGTCGTCTGAGCTGTTAGAGGGGAAGGACATCCTTGCTGAAGGAAAACGGCGCTGGGCACTGGAGTCGTTTTTCAAAGAAGGGAAGCATCAGTTTGGGTTGGCGCAGTTCGCGCTGCGAACTGCCAGGGGTCTGGACCGCTGGATTTTGATGGTCTTCCTGGCCTTCACCCTAACCATGCTGTACCGCTCTGAGGACATGACCCTGAAAGAGGCGGCACGCCTGGCCCTCTACACCCTGTTCCCCGTAGTCAGGCTCAACCATCTTCTGAGTCAGCTCCAAAAAGAACGAGAATTTCTTCTCCAGCACGGCTATTCGCTCAGCTATGCAAGGTGCAAGTTATGAGCATTGCCAATCGGATGAAAAGTGATCTTTGCCATAACGGTGTCCTCCAGGGAATACAGGATGAATACGTTCAGTTCCTACAACGGATTTCGTGTCATGAGGTGCAAAATACTGGGGCATCTGAAAAGGCGATACGCCTGCCCAGTACATGAGAAATCGCAAACATCTTGAGCTAGTCCCTGAATTTAGAGGCTCAAGCAACATGACTATAGCATAATTCTTTATGTGTTTCTGTAAATAACCAACCCAGTGAATAGTCTTCGGGTTGCTCACCATGCTGGACAAGCACCATGTAGCCTCTCAACCAAGCAGTGGTAGCCCCAACTCCCGCAAAAACCCGTTGTGCCGCTCCGTCGCCTCCTGGATACGCTTCTCAATCTCCGAGAGGTTCCCATGCACCGCCTGCAGGTCAATCTGTTCCTCGGCCTGGTCGGTGCTCACATAGCGGGTAATGTTCAGGTTGTAGCCGTTCTCGCGGATTTCGTCCATCGATACGCGACGGGAGTAGCGTTCTTCTTCACTACGGTTCTGATAGGTCTCCAGAATCTTCTCGATATCCTGGGGACGCAGTTCGTTCTGGCGCTTTTTCTTGCCAAAGTGTTCACTGGCATTGATGACGAGAACGTCATCAAACTTCTTGCACTTCTTGAGCACCAGGATCGCTACCGGGATACCGGTCGAGTAGAACAGGTTAGAAGGTAAACCAATGATGGTATCGATGTTGCTGTCTTCCAGCAGCTTCTTGCGAATCCGCTCCTCCGCTCCACCACGGAACAGAACGCCGTGAGGGAGGATAATCGCCATCGTGCCTTCCTGAGACAGGTAGTGGAAGCCGTGCAGCAGGAAGGCGAAGTCTGCTGCCGACTTAGGAGCTACGCCGTAGCTCTTGAAGCGGGCATCCTGTGCAGTGGCCTCCCCTGGTTCCCAACGGAGACTAAAGGGTGGGTTGGCCACCACCGCATCGAACTGCAGCTTCTTGGCGGGATTCTCTTCTTTGAAGATGTCCCAGTCGTTGCTGAGGGTATCCCCGTGAAAGATGTCGAACTCGGTGTCCTTGACCCCGTGCAGCAGCATGTTCATGCGGGCCAGGTTGTAGGTGGTGATGTTCTTTTCCTGACCGTAGATCTTGCTGATGTCGCCGCCGTGGGCTTCTACCGTGCGCCGCACGTTTAGCAGCAGGGAGCCGGAGCCGCTGGTCATGTCCAGCACTTTACCGAGGTGCTTCTTATAGCCCAGTGAGGGGTCCTGGCTGTCCAGAGCTACGATGCCGGACAGCACGCTGGAGACCTGCTGGGGAGTGTAGAACTCCCCAGCCTTCTTACCCGAGCCTGCGGCGAACTGACCGATGAGGTACTCGTAAGCGTCACCCAAGGTGTCGCTGTCGGTGGAGAACTCGCTGAGGCCTTCGGCAATCTTGCCAACGATATTGCCCAGCTTCTTGTTACGCTCGGTCTGGTTCTTGCCCAGCTTCTCGGAGTCCAGATTGATTTCCGAGAACAGGCCCGCAAAGTTGTCACCGAACGATTCCTCTTCGATGTACTTGAACCCTGCGCGGAGGGTGCTCAGCAGGTCTTCGCTCTGCTTGCGGGCCAGCTCAGCGATGTGGCTCCAGAGGTGCTGAGGCTGAATGACGTAATGCACCTCCTTGCGCATCATGTCTTCGAAATCTGCGATGTCATCTGGGTTCTGGTCATAGAAAGCTTGCAGGGCGTTTTCGCCCTCCCCTACTGCGGGCCAGTCTTCGCCCAGTTCCTGCTTGGCGCGGGCTTCGTAATTGTCCGAGAGATACCGCAGGAACAGGAACGCCAGCATGTAATCGCGGAAGTCGTCGGCATTCATGGCCCCGCGCAGCTGGTTGGCAATCGCCCAGAGCGTCTTACCCAGTTGGTTCAGTTGTGCATCAGTCATTTGCCAGCCTCCTGTGCGGCAGCGGTGGTAGAAGGAAACAGCCCCTGCATCAGCCCACGCTTGAACTCCTGCAAGGCCGCGATCTTGTCAGCCTGAGCGGTGATGAGGTCGTCGAGGGAGGAGAGGGTGGCAGCGATGCGTTGTTGTTCGGGGAGAGTTGGGAACCTTAATTTTACTGATTCAAGTTTATCGTAAAAAAAGTAACTTCTTATACCACCTTCTGAAGCATTATTTACAATTTTGATGAACTTTTCCGACTTCAGAATCGTAAATAGGAAAATATCATTTATTTCTTCAGTGGTTTTAAAGCAGACGTAAAGAGAGCTAACAATAACTCTTTCTAAATTACCGCTATAGCCTATAGAACCAACATTTATTCTGGCTGGGTTATAAGCGAAAGTCTCTTTCTCTACAACTTTGTATAGCGATGTGTCATATCCGCGCTCATGACTGTCTACTCCCTCAAACTGCTCGGATTGAGGAACGAATCCGCCCACATTGCTTATCGAATAGATTGGCAGCTTTTCCTGCTTTTTGTTGCGTACACTAAGTAACCTTGTAACTTCTCCCAATCTCTTCTCCTCCCACTCCCCAGCCCCCGCAAACTCAGGAAACCGCAGCCGAGGCACACGCTCGCCCTCAGCAGGAAACAGCCCTTGCATCAGCCCCCGCTTGTGCTGGCGCAGGGCTTCCAGCTTGTCGGTGTGGGCAGTGATGAGGTCGTCTAGGGACGAGAGGGCGGCGGCGATGTGGGTTTGCTCGGGGAGGGGGGGAAAGGTCAGGCTCACGCTAGCCAGCCTATTGGCCGATAAACCTAAGACTTTCGCCCCCTGGCTCTCTTTCTGAATTTGTCGCCTTACACTCTCACTTTTAAAAAGATGCCCAGGAAAGCCAAGTGTAAAAGTATCCGTTTTTGGCCGTGCCAGAATTGTATGTAAGCCAGCGACCAACTTTTGATCATCTAGAGAAACCACTTCTATAGATTTACCAATATCAGCCATATCTTCTGATGCATCCGCGATTACCACATCACCAATTTGGATAAAGTTTCCAGGCTTTATCCTTGCAACGTCCTCTTGTTGAGTTATAAAAGGAATCTCTTCTTTGGCTACATCTAGATGAGAGGCAAAGCGGGTGTGAATATCCCCGTAGTGAATATTTTTCACCTCCCCAGAGTTGTAATTGAGACGCTCTCTGGAAAGTGAATTATTCCCTAAAAAAGTAAAAACCTCTCCCAGCCGCTTCTCCTCCCACTCCCCCTGCCCTTCAAACTGCTTGAACCTCAGCCGGGGTGGGGGCACGGTTTTGGCGGGCGGTTGCTGCTCTTGCTTCTCAGTGGTCATCTCTGACTTACTCTCTTTCTTCTTCCGTGGTCCAGATGTTCAGGAGGGGTACGTCCAGTGGCTCAAAGTCACTCTCGTTGCGTGTTACCACGGTCAGGCCATGCGCGGCAGCCGTCGCAGCAATCAGGGAGTCCATGCTGGCAGGCGTTTTGCCTCGTGCGCGGGCCGCCTGATACCGCTCGGCCCATTCCTCCACCACCGCTGGGGTGATGTTCAGGATGCCCCCACTGAACATCAGCAAGAAGCTCTGGTCATACCACTGTTGTAGCGCCGCCCGTTTCTTTTCGCTGGGCGTAGCCAGGATGCCCCGCTGGATTTCCCCCAGCGTGATGACACTCAGGGCCACCTCGGTGATGGGCGTCTGTCCCAGCCAAGTGGTGACCGCTTGACTGAGTTCCGGCTTGGTCATTTCACTGATGACATTGGTATCCAGCAGGAACTTCAAAGCTCTATATCCCTTGACTGATCCTGTGGCCGTTCGGTCACCAGTTCCGCGTCCTGGGGCAAGCCCGCAAACGCCGCTAGCACAGGAACGAAGGGCTCTGCCTGGGCCGGCTGCATCTGAATCACCAATGTCACCCCATCCGGGCGGCTGATGCGCTGCGGTTCGCCGTTCGCGGCCAGCTGCATAATTTCCTCCCAGTGGCTTTGCGCTTCGCTGTAAGCCCAGATGTCGTGCTTGGTCATGCCGCCCAGTTTAGTCGTTGGGGCCAGGCTGTTCAGGAATGCTGAGTTGAAGGCCGTCTTACTCATAGGCTCCCAGTCCTGCGATGTCCCGACCTTCAGCTCTGCGGCGCAGCACCAGGGTCAGGTCGCCCATCAGTTCTTCCCGTCTGCGCTTGCGTTCCTTCCAGCCCAGGTTCAGGGGGGCCAGCAGTTCGTTCAGGGTCTCACTGTCGAAGATCAGGCGCTGCAGGGTGGTGGTCACGAAAGCCTCCAGGGCCTGCGGGTCTATCCCGTGGGCCTGGGCAATGCCCTGCACTTCTTCTGCATTCCGCGCTTCTTTGAAGCGCTCGTAGCCCGCCCACAGCTCGGCTTCAGTCAGGGCCACGCCAGTCGGCAGGTTCAAGATGTACTCCGCAAATTCTTCGCGCTCATCCATGAACTTGGCATCGGACCCGATCAGGGCCAGCAGCTTCTCACGGGTGGTGCGCTGCTGCTCAGGGGTTTCCTGGGCACTCGACTGCGCCAGCAGGGTCATGATGTAGTCGTAATCGATGATGGCTGAAGCGAACAGCACCAGTTCGAAGTCAAGGTTCTCCAGCTCTTCCTCGTCTTCTTTGGGCTTGTCCTTGCTCTGCTTCAGGGTCTGGGCTGTTTCCAGATAAGCGCCTCGGAACGCCTGCAGTTCATCTGGGGGCAGGATGGTGGTGATTTTTTCCTGTTGCTCTTCGGTCAGGTCGGTGTACTGCTCCAGCTGGGTCGAATAGCGCTGCACATCCTTGAACAGCTTGATGAACTGGATTTTGGCGCTGTCGCCGGGCAGGTTATGAACCTGATCGGCGGTAGGTTCCAGATCATAGAGCGACATGAAGGTCGTCACCTTCTGCACTGCTTTTTCCAGCTTTTCGATGACCTTGGGAGCTTCCTCCACCAGCCAGATTTCACGGCTGCTCTCCCCATCACCACTGGAAAACAGGGTGATGGCCTTGTCCACCGCTTCCTGCTGGCCCCGGAAGTCCAGGATGTTCCCATAAGGCTTGGTGGCGTTCAGGATGCGGTTGGTCCGGGACATGGCCTGAATCAGGCCATGATGTTGCAGCTTCTTGTCCAGGTACAGGGTATTGAGGTACTTGGAATCGAACCCCGTCAGCAGCATGTCCACCACGATGACGATGTCGATCTTCTGCTCGTGGGGGTAGTCCTTGTTGGGCCACTGCTGGTCCTTGATGCGCTTCTGGACATCCTGGTAGTAGGCATCGAACTCGCTGATTTTGTGGTTGGTCCCGTACTGCGCGTTGTAGTCGCTGATGATGCGCTCCAGGGCCTGTTTCTTGGCTTCGGGGTTCTCCTGGTTGTCAGCGCTCTCCTGCGGCAGGTCTTCTTGAATCTGCTTGGATTCGGCGCTGACGTAAGCTGGCGGTGAAAACACCGCCGCGATGTTCAGAGGCTTGAAGGCCGGGTCTTCGGCCTGACGTTCGGCCTGCACCTGCCCGAACAGGTTGTAGTACTCGATGGCATCGTCAATCGAAGCGGTGGCCAGAATCGCATTGAACTTGCGCCCAGCCGTGGCCGCGTCGTGCTTTTTCAGGATTTCAGTGATGACCGCCCGCTTGGGTGGGGGTTCGTTGCGGCTCGCAGCCGCAACCCCTTCCACGGACTCCGGCTTGTAGTAGTCCACATGGAACTTCAGCACATTGCCGTCGTCGATGGCGTGGTTGATGGTGTAGGCATGCAACTCGCGCTGAAAGATGTCCTCGGTGGTCTGGTAGGTCGCTTCTTTGCCCTTTACCTGTACGTAGCGGGCGTTCTCGTCGAAGATAGGCGTGCCAGTGAAGCCGAACAGCTGCGAGTTGGGGAAATAGTTCTTGATGGCCTTGTGGTTCTCTCCGAACTGCGAACGGTGGCACTCGTCGAAGATGAAGACGATGCGCTTGTCCCTTAGCGGTTCAAGCTGCCCCGCGTACTCACCCTTACTGCCCCCGCTCAGCGCCAGTCCCAGCTTCTGGATGGTCGTCACAATGACCTTGTCCGCCTGGTCGGTGGACAACAGTCGCTTGACCAGCTTGCCAGTGTTGGCGTTCTCTTCCACGCTTCCAGCCTGGAAGCGATTGAACTCTTCACGGGTCTGACGGTCCAGGTCCTTGCGGTCCACCACAAAGATGCACTTGTCGATAGCATCGTTGTCTTTCAGCAGGGTGGACGCTTTGAAGGAAGTCAGCGTCTTCCCGCTGCCGGTGGTGTGCCAGATGTACCCGTTCCCGGTGTTCTGGGCGATGCTGCCCACGATGGCCTTGACCGCGTAAATCTGGTAGGGCCGCATCATCATCAGACGCTTCTCGGTTTCGAGCAGCACCATGTAGCGTCCAATCATCTCCCCCAACGTGCATTTGGCCAGGAAGGCGTCCGCAAACCTATTCAGATCCGTGATCTTCTTGTTCTGCTGATCAGCAAATTGGTAAAGCGGAAGGTAGCGCTCATCCGCATTGAAGCTGAAGTGCTCCTGACGGTTGTTGGCAAAGTAGTGGGTGCTGCCCCCGTTGCTGACCACGAACAGCTGGATGAACGTCATCAGCGAGTTTCCGTAGCCATTGCCTGGGTCGTTCTTGTAGTCCACGATCTGCCGCATGGCAACCTGTGGGGTCACATCCTTCTTCTTCAACTCCACCTGGGCGACGGGTACGCCGTTCATCAGCAGCACCACGTCGTAGCGGTGATGGCTGCTGTGGGTATTCATTTTGAGTTGACTGACCACCTCAAAGGTGTTCTTGCACCAGTCTTTGATGTTGATCAGGGTGTAGTCCAGCGGGGTACCGTCATCCCGGAGCATGGTGTGCTTGGCCCGCAGGGTTTTGGACGCCTGAAAGGTATCAGACGTGGTGATGTCCTCCAGCAGCCGCGCGAACTCGCTGTCCGTCAGCTTGACGCTGTTGAGTTTTTCGAACTTCTCTCGGAAGTTCGCTTCCAGCGCAGCGCGGCTACGGATATCAGAGCGATAAACGTACTTCAGCTCCTGCAACTTGTCGATAAAGGACTGCTCTAGCTCGGCTTCTTTCACGGATACTCTCCCCTTGACGACTGCACCGGGTCTGACATTTGGCCCACCTCGCAGTGGGCTAAGGCATGGAATTTACTTATGCTAGCGCCACTTTTCAGGCTATGTAGCGCATTTTGCGCCTATAGCCTCTGACCATCATCCCGAAGCGGTGCAGGTCTTCGTCCAGGGTGCAACGCCTTGCTGACCTTCACGGTAGAAGTTAAAGTGTGTCTGAAAATTCCAGATCAGGGACTGAGTGAGATCCGACCTCCCTCAGTCCCAACATCTTCAGCGGACCTCATAGAGAAAAAATCCCTCAGGAGCGGATTTTAAGGCGGGGCTACTTGCGTTCAATCATTAGGCTCTGCCTGACAGCACACAGGACGCCCCGCTTTTCAGACATGCTCCTTCCCCGTGGTTGGGTATCGACGTAGCAGCAGCGTTGGGACAGTTCCAAACCCATCGCCAGACTTTCATCCGTAGGTCACGGCTTCGAGGGATTCCAGATATCGTTTCAGACGTTCGCGGCCAGTAGCAGTCTGCAGAAGCTGGTAGGGAGCTTGGCCGTCGAGGTGCTGTTTGGGACTGCTCAGCCAGGCACCAACTTGTTCTCTATCCAGCAGTGCAGCCGTACGTGCAAAGAGTTCAATGCCTTGAAAAGCCCTATCGACCAATTCAAGAGAGGGCTTAGCGTTGCTGCCTCTGCTACGGCTGACCGTAGCTTGTGAGATACCGAGAATCGGGTAGACCTCTTTCTTCGTTAGACCCGTCAGGGCTGAGAACTGGTCGGCCCAATCGGCGGTGCTGGTCTTCACCAACACTGCAATGGCTTTGTTGTCGGCCTTCTCGAGGGAACGGCGTAGTTCCTGCGGAGATGCACCGAAGACCTCTGTGCTATAGGTTTCGAACTGCTGCTGAAAAAGATGTGTTTGAGACATCCGCGCCCGTCCTTCTGAATCATTGTCAGACTATGCAACCGGATTCAATGTGAGAGGGAGTAGGTCTTCTTAGTCCTCTACTTCGGCCTGGATGTACTTCAGCAACTCCTGTTCCACCATATCGCCCATCGTCAGCCTCTTAAGCGCCGCCACTGCACCTGCGGCCCGCTTCGGGCAGATCACCTATGGCAAGTCTGGTGGCCATCCACACCAGAATTATTCCTGGAGAATGCTGGCCGAGGTGGGTTGCTCCGCCCCCTCCCCACTCTCAAACTCTCTATTTTGCTCGCTTCGGCTTTGGGTTGGCTCAGGAGCTAGCTGAACCGGCGTCAGATCTGCTTCGCCCACCTGCTTGACGGTTTGATCAGCCTGTCGTCCGGACTTCACACCTTTGGTGCGTTTTTTCCTTTCCAAACGCGGCTGTGTGATTGGCTGGAATGTCAGCCGACCTATCAGACGTGCTGACCAATCAGGCATCTCCACACTCGCTCCTTCGAAGAGAAGATGCGCAACAGCCTTGGCCGTTTTGGGAGGGAGCTTCATAATCTCTGCCAGGGCGACCACCAGCTCCTTCTCGGAAGCCGCTTCCACCTGATGAGGGAACTTGCTGCCCTGTGGAGTTAGTTCAAAAATTAGACGGCCGTCGAGACTAAATTTAGAGGTGGATTCAGGCATACTTTCTACTCCTCTTCCGGTGTACTCCGGTCTATCCATAAGGTTTCGAGTGGGGCCATTTTGACAGGCAACAATCTGCTGTAAGGCGGCTTCGGCCATACCAACGCTGCTTCTTTAGGATATTGCTTCTCCCACATTCTAGCGGCGTACATGTAGAGCAGCCAGATATCCGTTCTGATTCCACTCAGCCCAGGATAGTGGGTCAAGTGCTGGCTCAGACCTTCCAGCTGCTTACGAACTCCTGTAGGAGAACGGGTCGTTCCAGGTGCCGGCAGTTTGGCCTCATTTTGAGGCGTCTTCTGACGCGGGTAACGACCATGGATCAGGCGCTTAACATTCTTCTCGTAGGTCATACGGGCGTTGCGGCTCAGCCTCCAGGTGATGCGTTCTCTGGCTTTCACCGGGATGGTTTTCGGCTTCTTATATTTGTGGCTTTCTGCAAGCATCACAGCCTGAGTTGTCAGAGAATAATTGCGCCAAGTTAATGGCTCATACTCATCCAGCACCTGCTGCCAGTTTTCACGGTCATCGGGAGCTATGTTGCTCAATAGAAAGACAGTGACCCTGTCCTTATCCGGGGGCATGATGATCATCGTAACTGCTGGAAGACCCACCTTCCGTAAGGCGCTTCGGGTGAGGTGATCAGCCACTACGCTTGGATAGCGTTCTCGAAGAATTTGGATCCTTTTCTCAGCCGTTTCTCTAGGCAAAACGATTGTGGCCGCGAGAGGGGATGTTTTCACCGTCCTGGCGATCTGCTGGAGGGCGGGCGTCACAGTGCTATGTGCCAGTACTGCTGGGAGCTGAGGCATGAAGTGAGGATAGTCGAAAAGTTGTGATTGCGAAAACTTCTGTTTTTTCAATTTACTATATTCAATATACGGATGTTGCTATACGAGACAGAAAATGTAACCTCGCCTTCCTCTTCTTCACTCACACTGAGGCCTAATATCCCCGTGAACTCCTCTTCGCAGAGAAAATTCACTGGGCGACTAGCCATCGCCCGGACTCGGCGTAGCTGCGTGCGTGGGAAACCTAGCTGGCGCGGCTGCAACGGGCACGGAGGGGTGAGACTCCCCTCTTTGACCCAATCCCCTTCTGAGATGTTGGGCGACAACGAAACGGGCCCTCAGGTAACTGAGCATGCCCTGTCGGTTTGGAAATATGGGAGGCGTGCTGGCAACGGCACGACAAACCCCCGCACAGGTAGGCTCACTTCAGCCGGTAACGGTTGATGGCTGGTGGATTATGACGAGAGGTGATGACTCCCGCATGAGACCATTGGTGGCACCACTCGGCGCAAGCTGGGTGGGTCGGTGGATAGCTCAAGCCTGTAACGCGGTCCACAACGATGGACCGTTTGAGGTGTTGGCACATGGTGTGCCAGAAAGTCAGTGGTTGGAGCCGCACCTAAAAGCGCGGAAGCTCAGAGATGAGTCAATGGAGTACATGCAGCAGGGTACCGGGGAGCTATGGAACATCTGCCCTGGGAAAGGTGCCGTCCAGTGCACCGGACTGTATAGCGAAGCGCATGGAAACACCAAGCGGGCTGCTGAAATGCAGAAGAACCGACTAAGTTGGGAAGCGCCTTGCCGTGTCTGTATCAGCAGACATCATCGATTGGCAGGTAAGGTGTGGGAGAGGTGGGCAGCGGGGAATCAAGCAGTAGCTCCCGTGACCTTAAATGCTAGTAAGTTAAAACCGTCCGAGCAGGAAACCACCTGTGAGTGCGGCGTACTGGGATGGAGCAGGTCATTCCGGGCTGAAAGCGGCCACCGAGAGTGGGGAGTCGACTCAATCGGCTGTCTGCGTGAATATGTTTCTGCGAAGATTTTGGTCAGCAATGACTGGTTCACAAATAAGCATCAGGTTGGCCCCTGGCGCGAGTTTGTCATGGAACGGGTGACGCCGTTCATAAGTGTTGTACGTCCCGCTTGACGTTAAACAAGCACACATCTCCACAGAAAATTCTGACTGGAGACTTCCGCCGCGGTGTTCACTCCACCGCACGACTACCCGTTCGGTAAGGCTCTATTCGGAGTACTCATCCGTGCTCAGTTACGGATGCGCGATGTGCGGCGGACTTGCTCAGTCACCCGCCTCCCCTGTACTGGTTGGCCAGGCATGACCTGACCAAAATTCACAGCAGCACCCGCTCTGAGCAAGCGTGGCTTCCATACGAGTGAACTCGCCACCCTGTGGCACAGCACTCAGGCAACTGAGGAAGACAAAACATTGGTATTTTTGTGCGGTCTGGTGAGCGATAGCACTGGCAACCAGGACGCCATCTACAACCACAGTGTAGGCAGGTAGGAGTCATTCCCACTCGCCGGGCCGGGTCAATCACTTGATTGATCCGGTTTTCCCATTTATAGATGTCAGTGCATTTTTCAGTTGGTGAAGTTGCCCACCTCCATCCCCAGGTCACGCACGTTGTATCCCGTGGCCGCCCGCGCTTTCTTGTTGAGGCGGGACATCAGCAAGCCGCCTGGGGTCTCAATGACTTTGCCCTTTCGCTCCTGCTGGTTTATCCAGCGCTGGGTCCGCTGCACCGTTTCCCTCACAGTGTCCATGCCTAGATGAATCAGGGCTTTGAAGTAGCCCATAGCGGCTACTTCACGGGCTTCCTCACGGTCAAATTCAATGGCCAACTGGCACGCAGTTTCCCATTCCACCGTGTTGTGCTCCCACGCCGCCGCCGCCGCGCCGCGGAACCTTTCTCTATCGAATGAATCAAGCGTGCGAGCAGATTGGCTCTCCCCTACCTTAGAAGCCAAGCTAGCAGCATTGAGCCATCTTCTGACTCTCTGTGTATCACTCCAGCCTCCTGGGGCCGCTAACGCGGCAGATAGCCCTTCCAAAGCTTGCCCCTCAGGTTTTCCACAGGTCGCTTTGTTTATTGAATTTAAGGGGCTATCTTTACAAGGCTCAAGTTGACAGTTAAAGTCCTGGACGATAAAAACTCCACCCTCATCTACCTTGCCCTCCTGACACGCCTCTTCTAGGTCAGCAGGCAACTCTGGCTCATACAGTGCCACGCTGACAATAAGGCCCACATTACGTTGCGCCTTACCGCTCTCCTCGTCTACCACCTGCACCTTCTGGGTGCGAAGGAAGAGATGGGCCAGGGGGTGCTGTAAAGCACGGTGGAAGGTACTGGCCGACATTCCACACTCTTCCTCTGCGAAGCTGTACCGCTCGCCGTCTACCTGGATAAAGACCTGCTCCCGCACTTCCACGGGACGGCTTTCCTTATCAGCCTGTAACCAGCAGTGCTTCCGCAGAGCCTCAATAACGGTCATCAGGTTGCGGCCCTGACTGCCCAGCCGCTTTTTCCCCGCCACACTGGCGCTGCTGATGCTGGTCAGCGTTCTGCGCCACTTGTCACTCACGCTTCGCACCAACTGGCCAAGCTTCTGACCTTCCTGATACGGAAACTTCACTGGTTTAAAGGTGCGCGTCGGGGTATAGCCAATCGCTACAGGGCGCTCTTTGACCGACTTGCGGTATAGGCCCAGCTCTTTTAAGGCAGCTTTGCGAATTTGGGCTTTGGACTGCGACTTCTCGGCTTTGGCAGGGCTGGCGTGACCTGCGGCAGCAATCTCTTCAGCTGTTGCCCCCGCTTCCAGCAGGCGGCGCTGCTCGGCCAGTTGTTGACGACGGGCTTCTTCATTTCTGCGCCGCACATCGCCAATGGATGGGGGAAGATCAGCCTCCAAGTGGCCTGGCATGGTGTTGAGTTCGCTGTAGAACTGCTCTCCATATACGAAGGCAGCCGTCATTTGTCGACTCCAAATGATGGGGCAATCTGGAAACTACCAAGCTCCAAAAATTCAGTTTTCATTGTCAGATGTCTCGCTCTCAAGGCGCTACAACAGCAGAAAGTGACTTCTGCTTGTTGAAACAAAGGGAGGTCTGCGGTAACATCCAGTCACTCTTGGCGTTGAGTGTCTGGATAAAACCAACTAGTTCATTAAGCTCTGTGGCGGCAACCATGGAGCTTTCATTTTTGACGGTTCAGAAATTCTTGGTCAGCTGTTCTCCTTAACTCAACATCATACCTGGGGTTTGGGTGCATCGGTGCTACGTCCCGATTCCTAGAGTACTTGGGGTTTGGGTGCATCGGTGCTACGTCCCAATTCCTAGGGTACTTGGGGTTTGGGTGCACTGTCAGAACTTTACCTTGTTCAGGCATCATTTCGCCGTTCAGGACGTTCTTTCTTGGCAGGCACCCTCCTCCTTTCCTTGATCTGCTGAACCTTCACGGAGTCAGCCTCCTCTCTTTGATCATTGTGGTGTTCAGAAGCTATGCGTTCTGCCTCTGCAGCCAGGAGGCTCAGGTAGAACTCTTTGAGCGTGGTTTGGTCAAGCTCATGGGCCAGGCGCGCTTCACGTCTACGCTGACGAGCCACCTGCTTTCTGGATTTTGTGCGTTCTTCGGCCAGCCCTTTAGTCTGCTTCGGAGACAGCGGGGCATAGACGGGGCGAATCTGGTCGGCCACCAGATGGTCACCGATCAGGCCACCCCGGACATCCACCGCCGTCCACGACGGGTCAACGGTCTGCAGGATTCTGGGCGTGGTTTTGATACGGATGTTGAACGGCGGAATCTTCGCCCGGCCCGGATAAATTCGGACCGTCAGCAGCTGGGTCACAGGGTCTACCCGCATCAGTCGCCCCACGACCCAGAAGGTGGCCCCATTAGGCTCACCGTCCTTGGGAGAGCGAATGGCTCCCAGAGGCAATGGCAGCTTCACAGTGCCCTCTGCGTCTGTCCGGGGCCAGGTAACGAGTCTGACCCGCTGCCCTTCAATCTCCCCATAGCAGCGCACCTGATGACCTGCAACCTGATAGGACCCGTAGGCAGTCTCCTGTGGCCACCCGACCAGGATCACGTCAGCCCGGTGGGGTTCGCCACCTTTGATTCCCTGCCTGGGCAGAAAGCCCGAAGCCGGCACAGGAGTCATGGGGACCCCTCCTCTGCCACTTCCGTGGGTCCGCCTAAATGGCCCGTCCCCTCGCGCTCGGTGAGCTTCACCCGGGTCAGCTTGCCGCGCACCACTTCCAGGGTGTAGTTCCCGGAGCTGAATAGGTCACCTTCCAGCTCCTGCGGCAGGTTTACCACCAGGACGTGATGCTCGGGGTCGTAGTCCAGCTGGACTTCCATCCGGCGGTGCCGCTCTTTGGTCGCGGCCAGCTTCTTCTCCGACACCTTGAAAAAAGCCCCACGCCTGCGGCCCGTGTCCTTGAGCGGCACCTCCTCCCCTGCGGACGGCAGCCCCACATCACGCTTGGTGTCCAGAAAGCTTTTCAGGCTGTGCCGGGGAGCTGCCTCCCCGTGAGTCAGCAGCACCCGGCCAGGGTCGTAGCGGTTGATTAGGCCCAGCAGCCCTCCTCTATCCGCATGTGCGGACAGGTAGAAACGTTCGACCCGGCTATAGGCCGTCACTGGGGAGAAGCCCTCGCCCTGCGGGTCCGGCAACATCACCTCCCCGCCTTGCTGTAACTCCAGCAGGCGGCGACCAGGAGACTCGGCATCCTGATAACCCACCACGAACAGGGCATTGGTCGGGTCCGGTAACCAGGCACGGGCATAAAGGGGACTGACCCCGGCGTGCAGCATCCCGCTGGAGGCGATGACCACAGCCGGCCTGTCGCTGTTCAGGACGCGCTCACGCTCTTTATTGTCCTTGACGGTCTGCACGGTCCCCGCGAAAAAGGGGGAGAGCTTCGAGACCCTGGCGCGGTTCTGCAGGGCTTCGGGCAGCAGGGGCAGCATCTCCTCGTAGGCCTCGGTGACCCCCCGCGTCAGCCCGTCCAGATGAATGGGAGCGGTAGGCAACAGACCCCCGGCCATCGCAGTCTGCAGGATTTGGTTGATCTCCTGAGCGCGGCCTAGGGCGAAGGAAGGAATCAGAACCTTGCCCCCGCCTCTGAGCGTTTCCCCTATTGCCTCGACAAAGGTCCGGACCTGTTCTTTCCGGGAAGGGAGCAGGGTATCCCCGTAGGTGGCTTCGCTGACAACGGCATCCACTGGGGTCACCGCTTCCGGCATCCAAGCAGCATCTACCACTGGAGTGGCCACATTGCTCACATCTCCGGTGTGAAAGACGGTTCCAGCGCTGGACTCCAGCAGCACGCTCGCGGCCCCTAGCAGGTGGCCGCTAGGGAAGAAAGTGAAAGCGAAGCCGTGGTCATTCACCCGCTGGAAGTACGGCAAGGGCTGGATAGCTTTCAGGGTGCGCTGGAGGTCGCGCAGGCCAAAGAGGGGCTGCCCCTGCGACTCGGTCACTTTGAGGGTGTCCATCAGGGTGAGGCTGGCCAGCTTGGCGGTAGCCGGTGTGCAGTAGATCTTGAGTTTCGGAAAGCGCCGGATGACGACCGGCAGGGCCGCCACATGGTCGAGGTGGGCATGGGTCAGGATGATGGCAGCGGGGGGACTCTCTGTGAGCAGGTCCAGGCGGGGGAGGGCCGCCTCCCCCATCTGCCCGGGGCGCAGGCCAGCATCGATCAGCAGTCGCCCTTCGCTGAAGCGGTAGAGGTAGGAGCTGGCTCCCACCTCATCGGTTCCACCCAGGCCTGTAAAAGAAAACTCTGGCACCGCTTCAGGTTAGCGGATAGGCGCTGCCTGAGCGGAAGCTGATCTGGCTCGCCTCTAGGATGAGGGCGTGACGATAAAGTCAGCACGACTTCAGAGTAAGGACATCACTCAATGAACACAGCCCCTGGCAGACTAGGAGCAGCCTGCCGTCACCGGGATCGTTCACAAATGGCGGAAGCGTGCGCTCAGGTCGCCGTTTACCCCCGGTCTAGATTCGTCGACTCTAGTGGTTGAGCTACGTGCAGAGCGCTTGCCCCAGGAGCGTCAGGAGAAGGCACGGCGGAGTAAGTTTCCCAAGGAAGAGACTGAAAACAGAAGTCTCAGACAACATCTTCGGATCTAGAAAGATTTCTTTATTTCTTTCTTTCAGTCTCCTACTACCCTTTGAGGGCTCTCAAACTAGACAGACCGTGCTCCCTCTCTGCTCGTCAGCTTCCTTTAGAAGGAACAGTGACGATGGTGCAATTCCCAAAGGTTAGGAGCAGAGCCTAGCCGGTTGGCTCCGAGGTGAGTAAAGCAGCGAACTGCACCAGACCCACAGTACCCAAGCGCCGGTAGAAATCCGGGCGAGTGTAAGGCGGGTTGTGGAGGCTCCGACGAAGCTCCTCTAGGACTTCCAATGTAGCCTCTGGCTTTGCCTGATAGAGACGGCACATCAGGTCATCCGGCGTAAGAGCTTCCACCCCATGTGGGGCCAGCAGTTCTCTGGGGAAATCCCTGAGATTGAAAGTCACCAGGAATTCCGCCTCTGCTTTGATCGCAGCAGCCAGCACATGGGCATCATCAGGGTCAGGCAAACCTAGTGTGGTCACCAGCGGTTCGTAACCAGTGACCTCAGCATCTGGCACTGCCTTTTCCATGAACTGACGGGTTCTCTGTAATCGCTCCAGGGAAAGGTCAGGGCGATCAGTCAGTAGATTCCGGATCCACTCTTCATGGATAGTATTGGTCCAGCGAGCCGCTATCAGGTCGCTGGTGGCACAGTGCATCAGCAGGTTGCGGATCAGCGACGGATAGAGAACATTGGCATCCAGCAGGCTGACTGATCCTATCAATCTAGGCCCATCTCCTGCAAATCATCCGCCAAGCTTTGAAGCGCCTTGCGGCGCTGCTGGTCCAGTTTTGCCTTATAGCCCATGACATCTTCTAGCTTCATGCGGCGGCGTGGACCCACCTTGCGGTAGGGCAAGGCTCCTGCCTCCAATTGCTTGACCAGGTAAGGTCGACTCACTCCCAGGAGATCGGCAGCCTGCCCGGTTCCGATTTCAGTGTCGACGGTGGTGACCTGGACTGCCTTCCCTGCGGCAAGCTGAGAAAGCATCTGGGTCATCAACTCGGCCAAACCAGGCGACAGCTCATCCTGTCCAGCAACCAGCCTGGTCAGTTGCTGCTGAGCGGCGCGAGTATCCGCTGGCGTTGGCAGGAAAGGGGCAGACATGATCCCAGTATACCTCGTCTGAACGAAACGAACGAAACGGATGTTATGACTTTGTCGCATAGCTACTGAGGTGTCAGGCAGGGTCAGCCAAGAAGCAGGTAAGCAGGAAGAGGGGGAACACAAGGTCGGCAGACCGATAGCCAACCCAAACCTGTGAGTTGCGTTCACCGGTGTAGGCGCTGTTCTTTTCGGACACAAACGTATTTTCTTTCTATCTTTCTTTATTACTTTCTTTCTTGTAAGATGAGGCCATGCCTCAAGTCATCTCTGTGATTTCCCGTAAAGGTGGGGTCGGGAAAACTGTGACTTCCCTTTACACGGCGGCCCTCTTCAAGCAGCAGGGCCATGACGTCGCCATCTTGGACAAGGACCCTGAAGGCAGTGCTGGAGCCTGGGCACGGGCAGCGGGCGACCTCCCTTTTCAGGTCTATCCAGAAGGCAAGCAGGACAAGGCCATGAAGCATGAGGTGGTGATCATCGACACGCCACCCAACGACCCTAAAGCGCTAGGGGAAGCAGCAAGAGTTGCCAGCCGGGTCATCGTGGTAGCCAAATGTAATGCCCTGGAAGCCGACCGCCTGATTCCGACTCTGGACGCTCTAGCTGCTTCAGGATTTGAAGGTCAGTGGGGCATTCTCCTCACGCAGGCCCGCGGTGGCCTCGGCAGGGAAATGCAATTGGCCCTTGAAGAGGAGGACCTCCCCGTCTTCGGAGTCATTCCCCACTTGGTGAAGTATGAGCGGGCTTTCGGGATGCTGCCTGCGGACCTGACCGAGTACCGTGAGGCCCTGCAGGAGGTGCTGAAGTGAGCACGAAAAAAGGCATCAGCATTGGCGCGGCGATGAAGCAGCGAATGGATAAGGAGCAGCAGGTACCGCAAGAGCAGGAGCTTACGGCAACTTTGCGCCAACCGGAAGTTCAGTCAGTCAGTGCATCCACCGAAGCGAGCCTCAATGACCCGCTGGAATCCTTCAACACCAGATTGCCCAGAAGCCTCCAGCGCCGTCTGAAAGTTCACGTTGCTCTGCAGGGCGGCAAGATTCAGGATGTGGTACACAACGCACTGGACGAATATCTAACCAAACACGGCCAGTAATCTTTCTTTCAAGAAAGAAAGATTACTTATGATTCCTGCGTGGCCACTAGGAAAACGTAAGCCCCGTCAAACAGTGCCTTCTCTCTTAAGCCTCTTGTATCCGGGGGAGCGGTAGTCAGTAGCTGGGAGTGGGCAGCGTTCCAATGGAGGCCGAATAGGTGGCCCTGCTGCCATACTCTCCCAAGCTGAATGCAGCAGGGGTCTGCTCACCGATATCGAGCCAGCCTGCGCCAAGCACCCGTTCTCCCTTCCGGCAGGTGACCAGCAGGGTGCCCACCCCCTGAAAGCCGAAGGTTTCGTCGGCGATGAAGTCGAGGTTGAACTGATCGAGATTGCCACTCAGTCCGTTGACAGAGATGCGTTCACAGCGGCCCATCGTCACGTCGACGAAGTGAGGCCGGGGTGCGTCCCGGTATGGAGGCGCTGGGGCTCGCGGCCAGAGCACAGGGAAGCAGGCCAACTAAGAGTCAGCAGCAGGGTGCGGTTCATGGATGAACCTCCTTGTGGCAAGGGAGAGATAGAGGGGAAGATTTCGGTGCTTTTCGGCCCAATGGGGAAGACGACCTCTACGGTGAGGGTACCGCGTCCCTGTATCTGCAGGAGATGCTGCACGCGGACCCCGTCAGGGCAGAGAAATTCACAGGGCTGATTGTAGGCACCGCGGAGCCACCGTCTGTTCCAGGCGTCTGCAGCTTCTGCCTATTTCCCGGTCCTGTCGTCTTGCCGCCGTGGCTGAAGTTGACGTGGGACAGCCACCAGATCAAGGTCAAGCAGATCAAGAGCTTTGAGGAGGCTCTCGGGTATCTTTCCGTATTCACCACTGAGCAACTGGCTAACCGCACTTTTACCGATACCCAGTTCATCCGCCAGGCGCTGCTGAGTCCATCCTTTCCTCACCAGGGTGCCCCGCATCACTTGCCGTATACGGGCATCGCTGTCCACGTCGGCAGCTTAGCCAAAGCAAAAACAGCGTATTGACCGTAGTTTAGTGATTCACTAAACTACATTTATGAATGAAACAGCGACAGACAAATGGAGAGCCGAGGAATTGACTTGGGAGGCTATTGGGAGCGCGATGGGTGTATACGGCATGCTGGATTTGGCCTGCCAACAATTACCTCGTCCCCATGGCGAAAAACATAAAACTCAGAACTTGCACCTGAATAGGCGGACAAAAAGCGCTCCCAGAGCTGAAATTCTGGAGGTGTGAATCAACCGGTTTCAGGGGAGCGCGTCCGTATTTTCGCACAGCAGGTTCTGGATATTCCAGAGACGCTGTACCAACGGCGAAGCCTGGAGGCTTCGCTGCACCTTTTCCACAGTCCAGGTCAGAAGACCAACTTCAGCCAGGCTGAGGGAGTCAGTCCCAGTGCACTGAGTCGCTTCTTCAACGTCTATGACTGGGATTCAGACCGCTGCTGGGAAGAGATGCAGGACTTCCAGTGGCGCATCCTGCTGGATACAGCTCGTCACAAACGTAGACCTCGTCTGCGGCTCAGCGTGGATCTGACCACGGTGGAAAAGGTGGGAATTCAGCTGCCCTACGTCAGCGTCTACAACGGCAGGCACGGCATTCATCTGGTGGTCCTGTTCGCCGAGTATGGGGAACTGAAGTTCCCCATTTCTTACCGGATCTACCAGGGCAAGCACACCAGCACCCCGGTCACGCTGGCCCTCGACTTGCTGGAAGAGGTGCCAGACTTCGTGGGGAAACGCTTTCAGGTCTGCGTACTGGCGGACAGCGGATTCGAATCCGCTGTCTTTCTGGACGGTGTGCAGCGCCTGGGTTTTGAGTTCGTGGTGGGTGTGCGGAGCAACCGACGCACGGATCATCCTGGGCGGGTGACGGTTGCGGACTGTCCGCATGGGGGGTACGTCAACCTCGCCAACTGGCCTCTGGAAACGCTGTCTCTGGGGAGGATGGACCGTGGGGACCGTGAATTCTTCGCGGTGTCGTCTGAGCTGTTAGAGGGGGATGACATCCTGGCCGAAGGAAAACGGCGCTGGGCACTGGAGTCGTTTTTCAAAGAAGGGAAGCATCAGTTTGGGTTGGCGCAGTTCGCGCTGCGAACTGCCAGGGGTCTGGACCGCTGGATTCTGATGGTCTTCCTGGCCTTCACCCTGACGACGCTGCACCGCTCAGAGGCCCTGACCTTGAAGGAAGCTGCACGCCTGGCTCTCTACGCCTTGTTCCCCGAAGTCAGGCTCAACCACCTGCTGGGCCAGCTTCGGAAAGAGCAAGACTTCCTGCGCCAGCACGGCTATTCGCTCAGCTATGCAAGGTGCAAGTTATGAGCTATACCCCAGCCTGACGATCCCGCCCCGCCTCAAAAGCGGGGTTTTCTTGTCCATCTAGAGTGCCCTTTGAAATATCTGACACCTGTCAGGGTGTGTCTCGGCTCTAGATAGACAGTGTATGAAGCCTGCTGGCGCTTTCAGGCATCTGATTTCGTTCCAGAGCAGAGGCGACATTCGAAAGGCTCATAGGCGGATTCTTCAGTGACGCCACCAGCTTGGTCAGCGCGATGCGACAGCCTTCTGCATTCGTTTCCAGCAAGTGGCTCAGTACCTCATCGGGGTGCTGCACCACGAGGCCAGGTGGCAAAGTGTCTTTGGGAAAGTCCTTGAGATTGAAGGTCACCAGGATGTTCGCTCTAGCTCGGATAGCGGCAGCCAAAACATGGCGGTCATCAGGGTCAGGGAGCTGCAAGTCAGGTAACAGGGCTTCGTAGCCACTGACATTCGCTGCTGGAAAAGCAGCTTCCATTCGCTCCTGTGTGCGGGTAATCGTAGCTTCGCTGTACCCAGCGTCATCCACTAGATGACGTTTCCATTCCTGCTGCACTTCAGCCGACCAGTAGATAGTGCACACCCGTTGGACAGCCAGCCGCAGGAGCAGGTTTCGCAGAAGCTCGCCGTACAGCACGTTGGCGTCTAGAAAAAGTCGTGGAGGCAAGTTCAGTACATCCCAGCTGCTTGTTCGTCTGCCACAATGTCATCTAGCAGGGCATGTTGCCTATCCTGCTCAGCTTGGAAGGCTTGAATATCCGAGAGGGCAATTCTTCTATGTGTGCCTACCTTGCGGTAAGGGATAACACCGGTCTCCAGCAGATGGGTAATTAGATAAGGCCGACTGACCCCTAGCAGCTCCGCCGCTTCCTGAGCACTCAGTTCACGCTTGCTGGTAAGGAGGGTGACCCCATTGCCTTCCTGAAATTCTTTGAGGCTAGCTTTGAGCAACTCCACCAATACGGGTGAAGCAGGTAGCGCAGGCTGTCCAGGAAGGTTGATTTCTACAGCACCACCCTGCTCAAGTTGGCGAGCAAAGGCTGCCAGCAATTGGTGCTCTTCGAGCTGTGGACTAAAGGTAGAAGCTGTCATGCTTACAGATTACTACATCTGCAATAAATGAAATACTTAAGCTACACGCTTACCACTTCTGCCCATGTCCTTGCAGCAGCGTGAACAAACCCCAGCACAACAAGCTTCTCACAAACGAACGTTTCTGCAACACTTTTATCCCTCCGATGAAATCACCCTTCCGGCCTTGCAAAAACCCCTTGCAGAATAAAAATCAAATGCAACAGGTTTGTGCAATGGAACTTGAAGTGGGCACTACC
>NZ_CAMPFU010000008.1 GCF_946848805.1 Deinococcus sp. Marseille-Q6407 | reverse complement strand
CCGTCCACTGGCCGGAGCGCGTCTGATGATCCTTGCCCCCCGTGAGTATCCGCTCAGCCTGGACGCCGCGCTGCTTGACCTGCGCGACGCGCTGGGTGACAACTACGGGGCGGCCACCGACGACGCCACGCTGACGCGGGCGCTGTCGCGGGACGCCGTGCAGGTGGCGGGGCAGGTCCATCCGCGTCCGTGGGCCACCGCAGCCCGGCTCATCCGCATGAACACTGAGTACGAGGTGACGGACGGCTTGCAAGCCAAGATTGACCGCAAGCTGGCCGCCCTCGACGCCGAGCAATGCCAGGCAGACGCGGCGGCAGGTATTGCCGCTGCCGTGGCGGCGCTGGAAGGTGAAGACGATGCCGAGCGCTGGCTACAGGAACGGGTCAGCTATAGCGTGCGCAGTGAGGCGACCTACTGATGGACACCCGGCCTTTTTTGACCCTCACCACGCCGAGCGGCGCGCGGCTGAAATGCAAGCAGCCCCGCGTGCTGCCGCTCAGCATGGGCGTCAGCGACGGCGCCGGCACAGTCGCCGCCGACAACGCCACTCACACCATCGGCGTCTACATGCTGGGCAAAGCCGACACCTCAGAACTGGTGGACGGCGGCCTGATTTGGGTGGACGTGGAGAAGAGGCAGCGGCCACAGCCCTTCCGCATCATGCGTAACGGCATCAGCCGCGGCGCGGGCCTGTGGAAGCTGTACGTGCGGGCGGACGACGGCGCGGGGCTTCAGCCACCGGCCGCGCCAGGCGCCCCAGTCGTCCCTATGCCAGATGACGGGTACGAGCCATGACGCGGCCCCGCGCCGAACTCCGCCTGCCGCGCTGGGTGCAACGCCTGGACACCCTGCCGGAAGAAATCGTGCGGGAAGCGCTGGAGGAAAGCCGCGACTTCCTGCGCGACAAGGCCCGCGAGAACGCCAGTAAGGGCGGCAACCGTGGGCTGCACGTCCGAAGTGGCCGCCTGATCGCCTCGCTGCGGACCTACCTGCGGCCCACGTCCAATGGCGGCGAGTTGGGCCTTGGGGTGGTGTCTTACGGCTGGGTGAACGACCGGGGGGCCGTCATCCGCGCCAAAAATGCCCCTTACCTGCGCTTCCGAGGTGCGGACGGGCGCTGGTACAGCAGGAAGCAGGTGACCATCCCTGAGCGGCCCTGGGCACGCGACGCCTTGGAGGCGACCCGCAAAGAGTTCCCCCGCTATGTCTACCGCGCTCTAGAAAGGGCCACTCGACCATGAGCAATGCACCACAGCAATTCATCGACAATCTGAAGGCCCGCCTGACGGAGCGACTGGGCGGCAACGGCTACCGCGTCGAGGCCCGCGAACCTCTGGATGGTGAGCTGAAAGCTACCAAAGAGGCCAAGCAAATCTTTATCACCACCGAAGGGATGCGGGTACCCGACGCCCTTGCGGATGGCGGCAGCGCTACGCAAATCATCATGCCGGTTGCCACTGCCTGCGTCATGCGGCGCCCCGGCGAGGAAGTGCTGTCCGCGAAGGTGCTGCGTCGCCGGCAGACCGTCATGCAGGCCATTCAATCGGTGGTGGAGGAATTTTCTGACCAGCGCCCCGACGTACTGGCGAATATCCAAAACGAAGACCTGCTGCTGATTGAAGGCCACCACGTTTCCATCATCACCGTAGACCTGAGCTACGACCTGGACAGTGAGGAAGACTTATGACCAAGTATATGCTTAAAGACGACGCCCTAGACGGCATTTACGACCAGATTGGCGAAGTGCGCCATGGGCAGGTCATTACCCCCGCCTACCCAGAGCAGGAGGAAGTCCTCAAGGCTGACTCTCGCTTCAAACAGTACCGGGGACCGGCACCTGAAGCGGCGAACCCCGGCGAACCTGTCACCACGTCGGCCACAGTGGAAGATGCTGAGGCAGACGCCCCGGCCAAGCCTGCCAAGAAGGCGAAGGAGTAAACCATGCAGGGAAAAGGAAAAATTGGGCTGGCGCTCCAGCAGACGCCGAACCAGGCTGCGGCCGCCCCCACCGTGACGCTGCGGGTCCGGCAGTTTGCCGACCCCATGCCGAAGTACATCGAGAAGGAAGACGACATCGCGCTGGGCAACCGCTTCGGCTCCCAGTCGTTCGTTCAGGGCATCGAAACCGGCCAGCAGCAGCTGCGGGCCACGGCCACTGAGCGGGAACTGCTGCCGCTGCTGACCGCTATCCTGGCCGCACCGAACGAAGCCGGCCTGATTGTGCCGCGCCCTGACGCGTTCGGTGCTGGAATGCCCGGCCAGCCGCTGACGGTCTGGCAGCAGCACCCGCTGATGAACTCGCTGTTCGTGGGTGCACAGCTGACCGGCATCACCCTGAACATGCCCACCCGCGACAATGTGGAAATCACCGTCAGCATCATGACGGCGGGCGGCGTAGACTTCGAGCCTACGGAAGTGGTGTTCCCGCCCGTACCCGCCGACGTGATTCAGTTCCTGCACTGGTATCTGAAGATTGGTGACCAGCTGGTGGCCCCAGAGTCGGGCAGCATCGAAATCAACCAGAAGATGAGCGTCAGCGACGGCGCCCAGGGCCTGCACCCGGACGAAGCCATGAACCCGCTGGGTATGGATCTCGACGGCCAGCTGGATGCCCGCTGCAAGTTCAAGCTGCACGAGGCCGGCGCCGTGAAGTACGGCGGCGACCTCAAGGCCATTGTGGCGCTGTCCAAGCCGGGCGCGGGCGGGCGCCGCAAGCAAATGCCGGTAGAAACCGGCTTCGAGATTGCCGGCAAGAAGTACGTCTTCACGCTTCCGAACGCCGAACTTCGCACCACCGACATCCCCAACGGCACCGGCAAGATCGTGGTGGGCCTGGAAGCTGTGGGCGTGGGCCTGGGCGTACCGCCCGTAACGGTCCAGTTGCCAAGCGGTGGCTGATTCTCACCGCACACTGCAGGCCGCTCCATGTTGAGCGGCCTGTTTTTATTGCCCTGGAAGCGGGTTCCCGGCTCAAGGCAGCCCATAACCTCTGCACAATATGAGGCGAAATCAGAAAAAATGAGTGATACCTTGCAAATATGAGTAGCCTCTTCAGCCTTCTGAGCGCCGTTGCCTTCATCGCCCTGCTCTATTTCTTTTTTACACGGAAGAAAAACTCTATGCACAAAAAGCGGGCGTGGCAGGCGCTGGCCGCCTGGCTCGGCTTGAGCATCCTAGCCGGTGCCACCATGAGTCCTGAGGAGCGAGCAGCCAGCCAGCAGGCCCAAAGCACTCAGCAGACAACAGAGAGGCAGCCGGCCGCAGATTCCACTCAGGCCGCAGCTGATACAGCTGCCCAAAAGGCTGAGGCGGAAAAAGAGAAGGCCGCGAAGGAAGCCGAAAAAAACAAGCTGCCCAACATGAACAAGTTCGAGGTCATAGTGGATTGCGAAGAGAGCCTGAAAAACAAGCTGAAGGCCCCCAGTACGGCGAAGTTCCAGACGGGCGACGACCCCGTATGGCTGGATGGCGAAAGTGCCTGGACCTATATGGCAACCGTGGATTCACAAAATTCGTTTGGGGCCATGCTGCGGTCCAAGTGGGGCTGCGTCATCAAGGGCACCACGAAGGACGATGCCACCATCAAGACGACAGTGATCGAGTAATAACCGGCTCGGCGTGCTGCACTGTCACCACGTGCCGCACCATAGGGGCATGACTGAGATTCAGAAGACTCCGCTCCAGCCCATTGAGAAGTTCCCTGGCATGAGCAAGCGCGTGACGCTGCCGGGCAGCAAGATTGAGGTGGTCATTCGTCAGGTAGACACCGAGGTCATTACATTGGATGGCGTAAGTGAAAGTGCCAACTCCGGTGAGCTGCTACAAGTGGCCGCCGCCTACGCGGAGTCGTCCGGAAAAACCATGAGCGACGGTTCGGTGGCCGACATGATGAAGCTGCCCACCATGACGCTCAGCGTGATGGAGATGATTCGGCGCAGCCGCAATGCCATGTTGCGGGAGGCGGTGGTCGCGCCGTCGCTGGACGACCTGCGGGAACTCTATGGGGGGCGCCGTGATTCCTCTGACCTGGGCATGGGGCGGGATTTTGGCTTTCTCTCCAAAGCCGTTGAGCACTTCAACAGCAAGAAGGGAGGGGATGCGGCGAAGGAAAAGGCGCAGGACTTTCCTGGTGCGCTGGGCAGCTCCGCTACACCAGATGGGGAAGGCGTACAGCAAGCAGCCGAGTGACCTGGTCATTCTGCGCCACGCACAGCCGATAGATGCGCTGCGGTTTGACATGGCAGTGATGCTCTGGGCTACGACCGAAGAGGCGCTGTGGCAATGGCAACAGCGGCAGGAACAGCAGCAGAAGTGAACTACCGCTGGCCCGACACCATCAGCTTGTCGCTGTCCCGCAGCATCACAAACACGTCTTCGGGCGTACCAAAATTGTAGAAGGCGATTTGATCGGTGCCGGCCATCGTTTCCCAGGGCGCACTCATCTTGTCGGCGTATTTCTTGTCAAGGGAGGCGCGGGCTTTGGCTGCACTGCCCTTCAGCGGGGCGCAGCTGAGGCTCCGATACCCCACCTGCTCAAAGGTGGCGACAGCCTGGGCGCTCAGCAGGCCCGCGCAGTCTTGCGTCTCACTGCCAAGTGTCCGCGCCAGCTCCTGAGCGGCCGCGGCGGGGTCGGACATATCCACGGCGACCGGGGCGCTACAGGCGGTGAGGGCGAGACAAAGCCAAGCATGTTTTTGCATGGGCGCACCATAGCAAAAGCCCCCTGGCAGGCCGGCCATCCTGTCACCCCCCCTGAAACCATAGAGTGGTGAATGACCGCACTTTGCTGACAATCCAAGCGGTAATTAAGGGAGAGGCGGAGGTACGCGGGCTAGCCGCTGGCGTGCGCGATCTGAACACTCGAACTGACCGTCTGGACAAGACTCTCCGGGGCGCAGATGGGCGTCTGCGGGACGTACGAGGCCGCTTTGTGGCAGCCGGCCAGGGAGCAGAGCAGTTGGGCCGAGGCGCACTGGCCGCCAACTCTAACCTGACCCGCCTTACCGCTGGGTTAGGCGGCGCACAGCGCAGCCTCATGGGCCTGGGGAGTGGACTGGTCAACGTTCAGGGCGGCCTGCGAGGATTCCAGGGCGGCCTGCTAGGTCTGAGCGCGGGGCTGGACATCGTAGATCGTCTGTCTGATGGTATGCGCGAACTCACCGGGCAAGCCGGAGAGTGGGCGGACGCGACCAACAAATCGGCCACGGCCGGTAAAGTGTTCGACCTGACTCTGGCGCGCTTCGGCGTTCGCATGGATGAGGCAAATGGGGCTGCGGAGCGGCTTGCCAGCAAGTTTGGCATGTCGGTAGACGAGGTCAAAGACTCCATGACCACCCTGATCCGGGCGGGCTTTACCGACATGGGCAAGCTGGAAGAGGTCATGACCGGGGCGGCAGCGTCAGCCATTGCCTTTGGCCGCGACGCTTCTGACGGCTTTGAGCGCGTGGGTGACGCGGCTGTCACAGGGCTATCGGCTGCGCTGAACTCCATTGGCATCTCGGAAAACCTCGGCCCCGCCTTTGACCAGTACGCCAAGAGCGTCAACAAGACGGCCGACGCCCTGACACAGCAGGAAAAGGCGCAGGTGTTGGCGAATCTGGTGATGACCGCCACTGGCACCGAAGTAGAAGCGCTGAGCAGCATTCAGAACGACTACGTCCGCAGCAAACAGGAAATGGCACTGGCAGAGAAGGATTTTAGCAAGGCCATGGGCGAGCTGACCATGCCTGCCGTACAGCAGTTTAACCAGCTGGCCGCCAGCGCCATTGGCACCGCCGCGCAGATGGCCCGCGCCTTCGCGGAGGGCAAAGACCCCCTGCAGGTGCTGGCACAGGCTTTCCCACAGCTGTCCGGGGTTGTGGAAAACCTCCGCAGCGTCTGGGGTGCCCTGGATCCGGTCATGCAGCAGGCAAAAAACACCTTCGGGCTAGTCGCTGGCGCCTTTGGCCGTTTCATGCAGGCACTGAAGGCAGGGGAGAACCCGGTTGAGGCTTTAGCGCAGGCGTTCCCGAACCTGGGCGGGGTTATTCGAACTGTTGCGCCGGTGCTGTCTACCGTAGGCCGGGTGCTGGAGACGGTACGCGAAGCCGTGCTGGGCACGCAGCGTCCATTGGATGTGCTGACTGAGAAGTTTCCGGCGCTGGCCGGCCCCATCCGCACAGTGGGGCGCATCTTCGAGCAGGTCACGGATGCCTTCAATCAGTTCAAGTCGTCGGTATCAAACGGCGGGGGGCCTTTGCAGGCGCTGATGCAGCGCTTCCCGCAGCTTGGTGCCTTCATCGAAAGAGTGAAGCCGCAGTTGGCAGAGCTGGGGCGCAACTTCCTGACCACCTTTGGGCAAGCCAGGGCCGCCTTTCAAGAGGTGGTGGTACCCGTATTTCAGCGCATGGCTCCTATTGTGCGGACAGCAATGGAGCAGGTCGTGCCCATTGTCAGCAGCGCCGTGGGCCTGATTGGAAACGCCTTCGAACTCATCACGGTGGCCTGGAAGCGGTACGGCCAGCCCATGTGGGACAACTGGGGGCCGGTGGTCCAGCAGGCTGTGGAAGTCGTGGGCAAGTACATGCGCTTTGCGCTGGACACCATTCGCGGCATCATCGGGGCAGTCAGCCGCGTCATGAAGGGCGACTGGAAGGGGGCCTGGGACTTTTTCTCGAAGACCTCCAAAGACAGCGGTGTGGCCGCCACGCAGTCCATGATCGACATGGCGAAGGCCATGGGCGAGCGCCTAGGCACCCTGGCAGAAAGTGTCAAGGAAAAGGCCGCGCTAATCGGCAGCAACCTGAAGAACAGCCTTATCGGTGCCCTGGCTGGGCTGGGAGAGGCGCTGGTCATCAAAATTCAGGCCGCTCTGGAAGCCATGCTGGGAAGCATCCCCGACTGGGCCAAAGACCTGCTGGGCATCACCCGGAACGCCATGAATAATGCGCAGACCAACGCCTACACCAATGGCGGCAACGACGTGGCGGGCCAGTACACCTGGCAAGGCTTCCTCAACGCCCTGGGCCTGGGCCGTGCCACCCCTTCGCAGGGGTTTGGCTCCAATCCCGGCCGGTATGGCTATGACAGCCGAGGGCACCTGGGCCGAGATTACTCCACGCGGGTCGGTACCGGCCTGGTCTCCCCGCTGCAGGGCAAAATCCAGTACGGCTATGAAGCTGGCGGCTGGGGCAACTTTGCCCGGATTGTGGACGCTCAGGGCCGGACTATCATCTTGGCGCACCTGTCGGAGATCAACAAAGACCTGCAAGCAGAAGCAAAGCGCAACGGCGGCTGGGCGCGTCTGGCGGCTGGAACCCTGATCGGCCGCTCTGGGAACACCGGCAACAGCACTGGCCCGCACGTCCACCTGGAAGTGCAGGTCAACGGCGAGCCTGTGGACCCCAAGACGCTGAACTGGCTGAGCGGCGCCAGCGAGTCTCGCTCGGGTGGCAGCGTAAGCGGTCAAACTATCGGCTTCAACGCCGACAAGGGCGCAGTAATTCAAGCTGTGGCCCAGCGCCTCGGTATCAGCCCGAACGACCTGGCAGCCGTTATCTCCTTTGAAACCGGGGGCAAATTCACCACCAACGCCCGCAACCACAACAGCTCTGGCACCGGCCTGATTCAGTTCATGCAGTACACTGACGGCACCGACCACGGAGGCAACCGTAGCCGCTGGGACTACTACGGCATGAGCCGCGACCAATTCGGCGCCCTGAGCTTTGACCAGCAGATGCAATACGTGGAACGCTACCTCCGTGAGCGCGGCATCGGCCAGCCGGGCAAGACCTCTCTGGGTGCCGTCTACGATGCCATCAGTGGCACAGGCTACCGTGCCGGCTCGCCTGCATATGACGCAAACCGCAACAGCCGGGGCATTAACCCCTGGGATACCAATCAAGACGGCTATATCGCGCCCGGCGAAGCAGTGCAGTCCAACTATTTCCGGGGCCACATCCGTGATTATTTCGGCACGGGTGGCGTCCCACGCCCCGCATTCCAGTCTCCCAGTGGAATGGGGCGCCCCCCCGCTCAGCCAAAGCCCCCCACCCGTCCTGCGCCTACGCCACCTCGGCCCACGGTGACCAGCACCGGCACGGCCGCGAATCAAGCCGCCGGGAAGGCGGTGAGTAACAAAGACCTGGAATCGGCCTATCGGCTGATTGCCGCGTTGGACAAGCTGGACAAGGCATACGCCACGCTGGACAAGAACTCTGCGGGCTACGCAGGCGCCACCAAGAAATACATCGGCCAGCTGAGTGGCGTGGAAAAGCAGGTTCAGACCCTCCTAAAAGATCCCAAGCTGAAGCCCCAGGTAAAGGCGTACTACGAGGGCATCCTGAAGCGTATCGGCACCTCCAAAGAAACCGCCCAGGCCGGTGTGCCAAAGGAAACCACGGCCGAGCAGGTCAGTCAGGCCCAGAAGCTGCTGAACGCGGTAGAGAAGGCGCAGGCAGCCGTCGATAAAAACAAGTCGCCCGTGAACCTGCAGGCCCTACAGCGAGCCAAGAACGCACTCGAAGCCTTCCGGAAGGAATCGGAAGAGAACGGCTTCGTGCTGGACCAGCTCAGCAAAAAGGGCGAGAAGACCAGTGGCACGTACATCGCCACGGCCGCCGACATCCGTAAATATGGCAACGACGCACTGAAGCAGTACAAGGCGCTGGAAGCCGCCCAGAATAGCGGCGACTCCGTAAAACTGGCGCAGGCGCAGCGGGCGGTCCAGACCTGGATTAACGGCGATAAGGCCAAGCAGGCCGTCTACGACGCCGAAGGAGCCGCCTACGAGGTCCGCAAGGCCCAGCGCGAAAAGGCAAAGCAGGAACAGGAGCAAGCTGACAAGGAAGCTGAACGCCGCGATCAGGAACGGGCACAGGCGCGAGCCAGGATTGCTGAAGCCCTGCGCCAGAACAACATCAAGCTGGCCGAGCAGGAAGTGACCCGCCTGGAGCAGCTGCGCGACGAAGAACTTCGCAAAGCTGGGGATAACGTAGCCAAAAAGCTGCAAATTGAGAAAGAGTACGCCAACGACGTATACAACGCACAGGTGGCCGTCATTGAAGCCACCTATGCCGCCGAGAAGCGCGCTGCCGAGAACGGCACGGACCAGGAAAAGGAATCGGCCCTAAGAATTGCCGAAAACAACCGCACCAATGCCCTGGCCGCCGCCGAGGCAGATCGGCAGCGCCGCTTGGATGAAGCGGCCGAAGCCAACGAGGAGCGCACCAGAGAGAGCGAGCAGGCCCGCACCGAAATCGAATCGGCCGCCACGCTGGAGCGAGCTGAAAACGCCCTGCAGGCCGAGCGTGATCTGCAGACCCAGATTGGCCTGGAACGCGAAAAGGCCGTAGCCGCTGCCGGCGATAACCTCGCAGCCCGTCAAGCTGCCATTGACGCCTTCGCTGACCGCGAAATCGACGCCGCACGGCGTGTGGCGCAGGCGGAACTGGTGGTCGGCAAGCGCCGCAACGAGCAGCAACTGGCAGAAGAGAAGGCTGGTATTAACGAAAAGCTACGGAAGGGCCTAATTACCCAGGCAGAGGCCACCCAATACCTCGCCAACGCAGAAACCCGCTTCCTGGAGCGCAACACTGGCCTGTACCGTGCCTATGGCCTGGTCGTAACCCAGACCGCTCAGCAGATCAAGCAGGGGCAGAAAGACGCTGGCAAGGCCACCACAGACGCTTCGGACGCGCTTTCTAAGCGGTTAAATGATCTCAAGGACGACATCACCAAAGCGGCCCAGGCCGGGCAATTCACAGGTGACGCCTTCAATAACGCAGCTGAGGCGCTGGCAGACTTGCGGAAGGAGGCGGAAAAGCAAGGTTTTGCCGACCTGGTCAAGCAGATTGACACGGTGGGGCAGGCTGCTTTGGGAGTGGCCGCCGCTCTTCAAGATCAGGGAGACAATTACAACGCGGTGGCCACCTACGATGTGAGCCGCGCCCAGGAAATGGCGCAGCGTGGCGACGGGGCCGGTGCTCTGGCGTACCTCGAATCGGTTCGGGTCGCGCTGGAGCAGGCTGCTGATCGAGGCGACAATGTAGCGGGTTCACTGGTGATCGTCACGGATGCCATTGATCAAATGAACCGCAGCTGGGAAGAGTTCATGCGCGGTATGGGGGCTGAAGAGGACCTGCGGGCCTTCGCCGAGGGCCTAAAGTTTCTGACCGATGAAGAGCTGCAAGCCGCCGCCCGGCTGGCGGAAGCCAGCAAGAACAGGGACCAGCTCAAGGCCGTGCAGAGCGAGTCTAACCGCCGAGACGAGCTGCGGAAAGACCGCCCCGACAAGCTGGCCGACATTGCGGAGCGGTCAGACATGGACGCCCTGGAAAGCCGCCATGCACGCGGGCTGGTCTCGGAGATGACCTACATCAACGAGCGCGAACGGCTGCAAATCGAGGCCGCCCGGCGTGCCCGCGACCTGGCAATCAAAGAGGGTGGCGACGCGGTAGTGCTGGAAGCCCAGTTCCAGGCAACCAAGACCAAAATTGAAGCGGACGGTATCGCTGCCCGCGAGAAGCTGCTGCGTGACCAGACTCAACGCCGCCGCGTGGCGGGCGAGAAGCTGGCAATAGCTGAGCTGGAAGGGGAGTGGGCCGCCGCGCAGCGCACTGGCAAGGGCATGGACGTGGTCGAATACACCCGGCGCCGGAATGAACTGGACCTGGCCGCCTTTAATGCCCACTGGAGCGACGTACTGGGCAGCCTGGACATGGGCAGCGAGGACTACCTGCTGGCCTACGGCGACTTCCTGGCAGCCCGCGCTGAACTGACCAACAAGCAGAATGCCGACGAAGTGAAGGCCGGGCAAGAGCTGTGGAACAGCAAAATTGAGCTGGTCCAAAAGTGGGGTGGGGCGCTGTCGAACGTCATGAACCTCTTCGGAGCAAACGAGCTGGCCGAGGGAATAGGGCAGGCCGCTACTGGCATTGGCAAAGGCATGGAGGCTTATGCGAAATTCAGCGCAGGCGACATCGCCGGGGGTATTTCGGCTGCCGTGGAAGGTGTGATGAACCTCGGCAACGCCATTGACAACTTTATTCCGGGCATTCAGGCCATGAAAAAGGAGATGGCTGAACTGGCCGCCGAACAGCGCAAGGCGGCGGGCAGCATGAATTATGGGGGCATAAAAAACCCCTTCTATGATGAGCTGCAAAAAGACGCGGAAGCCCGCGAGAAGAGGGCCAAGGGGAACTTCTTCCAGCGGATGATTTGGGACCTCTTTGGAGGAGGGCCACAGGTAATGGAGAAGGAGTCCGCCAAATTCAAATCCCAGGCTGCCACCATCTTTGGCGACCTGGCACAGACTGTCAGCGGCACATTGGAGTCCAGTCTGATGAATGCCTTCGAGTCCGGCGACTGGGCCGGCGCAGAAGAAGCGCTGGACAAGAGCCTGAGCACTTTCATGGCAAAAGCCGCGTTGCAGACCATCATTGAGCAAAGCCGCCTGTCCGAACTGATGAAGGGTTACGCCGACGCCCGCGCTGCCGGCCAGGACGGCCGTGCCGAGCTGGAAGCCATCCGAGCCGAGATGCGCGGCGTGCAGAACGAGTTTCGCGACATCTCTGCCGAGTTCAAAACCGCCCAGCACTGGGATTTCAAGAGCGGCATCGCGGCGGGCATCGGGGCAATCTTTGAAGGTGCCGACCCTCTCCAGGCGCTGAAGGACAATCTGTACGAGCGCATCAAGTCGACCATCGTCGAAGGCGTCATGGTGAAGCGGTACATGGCGCAGATTCAGCCCTACCTCGACCAATTGGGCGACGCGCTGGGCAAGGGGCTGGACCCGGCAGCCATCACTCAGCAGCTGGCCGCGCAGCTGCCCGGCCTCTCGGCCCAGCTCCAGCTGGGACTAGGGCCGATCGTAACCAGCTTACAGGCAGCCCTGGGCCAGAACACGGCGGCCATCATGGGGAACACCGCCGCCCTGAAAGAAGCTCAGTTCCAGCAGACCACCATCGTCAACTACGCCGACACCGGCCGGCGCCCCGATTTCCGCACCCGCCTGGGAGGTATGTAACGTGTCCGTCAGAGCTGCGTTTTATAAGCCCGGTGACGCCCTGCCCTACGCGCAGGTGTACCGCCCGATCACGCCCCCGCCCCCCGGCACGCCGGTCATTCTCGGCGGCACGCTGGACCTCGTGCGCCCTGGCTACAGCGACAGTGGCAGCCTGGAACTGTCTGCGCCACTGGCTTTCACGCCGGGGGACTGGGTACGCGTCTGGCTCTCGCCGGAGCTGGCCGACCCCGATTATCTAGGAGAAATCACCTGTGAGCCGTGGGAAGAAGGCCAGGGCACCGTGCAGCTGCGCGGACTGACCGAGGCGCTGAAGACCTGCCGCTGGGTAGGCCGCGCCGAGGGCGACTTCCCCACGTTCTTCCGTGCCGTGCTGGCGCAGGCCACGCTGCCCCAGGGCCTCAGCATGGGCATCCTGCCGGCCATCAGCGCCCGCTTCAAGGCCGACGTGCCGCACGAGCTGCTGGGCGACACCATCCAGGCCATCAGCCCGGCGCTGGGGGACCACACCATCGGTGTGAACAACCGCGCCGAAATCGTGTGCCTGTCGCCAGTTCCCGACGTGACCCACCGCTTCATTCGGGACCAGAGCGAGACGCCCCCCGGCGACATCACCAACTACGCCAACTGCGTGCGCTTTTCGTTCGAGCTGCCCAGCGGAGATACCGGCTGGTTTGAGGGCCGGGATATGCCGGAAGTGCAGCGCCGCCGCCGCGAAGCCTGGGCCGTCGAGCAGCTGACCGCACGCGAGCTGGGCTTGCCGGCTGAGCCGCTGAAAGGGACTGAGGTGGAGGTGCAGCAGGCGTGGCGGATTGGTGGTCAGCACATTGCCGAGCTGGTCAGCCGGGTGCCGCTGGAGAAGGTCAGCTCGCCCATCCGGGAGACCGGGTTTGACGGCAGCGGCAAATCCTGGTCCATCTATAAGGCCATGCCACAGCTGACGCGCCGGGAATGGCCGGCCAGCCCCTACCAGGACGAAGGCGGGTATCAGGAACCGGAACGGGGGGGCGGCCTGGTCCGGAATGACCCCACCGGGGCCATTTACTACGGCGACGCCACAGACGCTGTGAAACACAACGCCTGGCTGGATATGGACCTGGCGGCCCGCTTCGACGTGAGCAGCGACGTAGCCAACGCTACCCGCAAAATCCGGGAATGGGCGCTGGGCCAGGGTGTTGACCTGCCCGCTTCCGAGGTGCAGCGCAAGCTGGAAGTGCGGCTGTCGGTAAAGTACACCCGCCTGGGTGAAAACGACAGCCCGCTGGATGCGCTGCGGCTGGTGCAGCTGTCGGAAGGCTACAACGACCTGCACGAAGGCCCGGAATACATGGATGTGCTGGAATGGCAACCCAGCAGCCCTGCGGCTGGACTGGCCGTCAAGCTCAATCCGCTGGCCTTATACGCTGCACCAGTCACGCAGGTGGACCTGGGCGGCGGCACCGCACCCCCACCGCGTCCCGATTTTTACCGCCTCGCCATCGTCTATCGGGCCAATTACCGCCGTCGGCTGTTGGCTGCCGGCAAAACCCCAGAGCAGATCAGCCTGCTGAGTGGCGGTGACATCGGCGGCACCGTGGAGCTGAACGGTCAGCGCACCCCGCTGTTTTATCCGCCGGTCCGGCCGGGCCGGCAGTATCTGACCGTCTCGGCGTTGGACATCGGCGTGGAGGAATTGCGGCTGGACGTGCCCTTCCCGCTGCCCTTGCCAGGCAAGACGGCGCGGGAATACGCCCAGCTGCTGACCACGAAGGCCGGAGCCACCCTCATCACCCTGCCGGAGCCGGTCAGCTTGCCCAGCGGCAGCGCGGTGCTGGCGTCCATGCCAGCCGGGGCCACCCTCAGCGCGGTGCAGGTGCTGCCGGAGGCGCTGACCACTGTGCAACCGCAACCGGGGCTGAGTGTGGCCGAGGCAGCCTACATCCAGGCCACGGTTGGCAAGCTGGGTAAGGCGCTGCCAGCCACCGACAACCCGCCGGAGGGCACCGCCCGCTTTGCCGTGCGCGAGGACATCACGGCGCGGGTACTGCTGCTGAACGGAGTGAACAACCTCACCGGCCAGCCAGCAGACGGGGGGCATGAGGGGCTGCAGCTGCTGACGCCTCAGTTGGACGGCATCCAGACCTATGCCGCCGAGCTGCTGCGGTACAAATCGCGCCCGGTGCGTGACTGGCGCGGGGCCTATGGCGAGCTGATCCGGGTACCGGCGAACGGCACGGCCGCCTTTGAGCGCCTGCGCAGAGACGATGAACTGCTAGACGTGCAGCGCGTGAGCTATGACCTGGGCCGCTGGACCGCCGTGGTCCAGGCGGGAAGCCCCCTCCCCGCCACCGACGAAGACGCTGTGGCAGGCGTGATTGAGAGCGTGCGCCGTGTGCAGCGCCGCGCAGGAGAACAAAAATGATTGAACGGACCTTCCTTGACCGCGCTGGGCGTCCCCTGCTGGACCTGTACCGGCTCACCAACCCCCAGGCCCTGTTCGTGACCGGCGAGAGCCTGCCGGACCTGCAACCCATCGGCAGCACCGTGGAGGTGCCGGGCAGTGGCCTGAAAGTCTTCGTCGGCGACAGCCGCCCCCGCGCCGGGCAACTGGAAGTGACCCTGGCAACCTACGGCCAAAGCCACGGAGACAATTTTGCCTTGCAGCGAGAAATTATGTCTCTGGCCCCCCTCATCGGCGGCTACAGCCGCAGCCCCGGAGGCACACTCCACATCGCCGGCTATTCCAGTGTGAAACGGACTTTTCACGGCGGGGCGCAGCTGGGCGGCACCGTCACCCTGACCCTGGAGTGCGCCAGCCCCTATTTCTGGCAAAAAGAAGAAGAGCCGCTGACCATTCAGGCCGGGCCAAACACGGTGGAGGTGGGCGGCGTGGCACGGACTGGCCTCCGTCTGGAGCTGACCGCCGGTGCAGCACCTGTCACCCACCCTGAAATCATCACGGACGCCGGGGTCACACGCTGGCTGGGCGAGGTGCCTACCGGCGGCCGGCTGGTGCTGGACAGCCTGCACGGCTTGACCGCCACGCTGAACGGCCAGCCTGCACACCTACGGGTCAGCGGCCCGGTGCCGTGGCTGGAGCCGGGCCGGCGCACCGTGACCCTCAGTCCTGGCCTGAGTGGCCGCCTGACCTGGCAGGAAGGAGAGTTGTGAACGAAGTCAGATACAGGGAAGCGGGGCCGGATGGCCGGCTGGTGGAGGTCAGCGCCGACGGCCCGCACGGTGCCATTGGCCCGGACGGGGTTAGCCCGGCACAGCTGCCAAAGGCCCAGATGCTGGTCGGAGAGCTAAGGGCACAAAGCGGCGGCCCCTACCGACTGCAACCGCACACCGCACCCACGCCGGCCCCGCTCTACCGCCTGACCATCCGCGACGGCCACCGCACCCACAGCGTGCGCTTCCGGCCGCTACCCAATCACGAGGGCGTCATTGACGTGAACGCGCAGCAGGAGACTCCATGACTGCCACACTGATTTTTCGCCACGCCCGTGAAGGCTACGATGGCCCCCTGACCGCCCAGGTCAGCGCCGACGGCCCACACGGGGCCATCGGCCCGGACGGGGTCAGCCCCAGCACTGGCTTTCCGAAGGGCCTAATTGACGGCCAGGGCTGGCTGAAAGCTGAGGACGGCAGCCCCTACCGCCTCAACCCGGCCAATGTGGACGGGGGGCTAACTTACCGCCTGACGGTCAGCACCGGCCGCGTGGTGGTCAGCGCGATCACCTTCCAGCCGGTTGCCGTGAACGGGGAAATCAATATCAACGGGCAACTGACCGCTGGCAAGGCGGGAGTCAGCACGCCGGAGCAGATCGCACAACTGAACAGTGCCGTGCAGGCCCTGGCCGACTACGCCCTGACCGGCCAGCTGCAGCACGCTGTCGAGGTGCTGCCGGATGTGGCCGAAAAGCAGGCGCGGATTGATACCCTGATTGCGGACCTCAGCGGCAATGTAGACCAGATTCCGGGCATCCTGAGCCGCCAGGACCTCTTCGAGCAGACCTTTGGCACTCTGAAAGGCGCGGAAGATCTCTTCGCCGAGGTGCAGGCCGCCTACCAGGCCGCGCTGGACACCCAAAGCCAGGCCAGCGCGGCCGTGACTGCCGCTGCCCAGGCACGGGACGCCGCGCAGCAAAGCGCCCGCGAAGCGCTGGAGCAGGGCACCCTGGCCCGCGAGCAGGCACAGGCCAGCAGCAGCAGCGCGGCCGGCGCAGTGCAGGCGTCCCATGTCGCCAAAGGCCACGCCGACAGCGCCGGGAGTAGCGCCGCCACGGCCAGCGCCGAACGCCAGCAGGCGCAGACGGCCGCCGGGGAGGCCAGCAGCAGTGCCAATATTTCCCGCGAGCAGGCCACCGCCAGCGCCACCAGCGCTGGCGAGGCCAGCACTGCGGCCCAGGCGGCGGAGTCGGCCCGGCTGGAGGCCACCAGCGCCCGTGATGGGGCGGCCGAGAGCGCCAGCGCTGCCCTGACCAGTCAGCAGCAGGCCCGCAGCAGTGCGGACGCGGCGGGGCAGGCGGCCAGCGCGGCGCGGGGCAGCAGCCTGACGGCTGAAGCGGCGGCCAGCAGCGCCGCTGGCTCGGCGGCGGCGGCCTCCGATCATGCGGTGGTGGCCGATCAGCGTGCCACTGCGGCGCTGCATAGCATGGAAGCCGCGCAGAGCAGCGCCACTGCTGCCGGACAGAGTGCCAGCGCCGCCCAGGCGAGCAGCCTCAGCGCCGAGGCCAGCCGGGGTGCGGCCGTGCGGTTGGTCGGCAACCCCGACTTCGCCCAGGGGCTGGAAGGCTGGACTGCGCAAACGGGAGGGCTGGAAGCGTGGGCCCCTGCGCTCACTGCCGGGAGTGTGGCCCGTCTGATCAGCATCCCAGAGGCCCGTGGTGGACAGGTTCTGCACATCACCCAGGGCTACATCACCGTAGGTCCGCAGCGACCCGTCGCGGTGGACCCTGGCCGGACCTACCGGCTGACGGTGCGGGCACGGCGCACGGTGGACCAGGGGCGCGGCGCAGCGGGTATCGCCTGTCTGGATGCTGAGGGACGCGAGCTAGGCCGCCGTTATGGTTCCTATTTCCAGAATGTCGGGTGGAATACCCCAGCTGGAGAGTGGGCGAGTAAGGACACCCTCTACACTGGCACCGGAGACACGGACAATAGCTTTCTCCCTGGCACCGTCTATGTCCGTCCCTTCTTCTACGCCAACATTGATGGCGGCGAGAACGAGTTGGACTACCTGCTCTGGGAAGATGTGACTTCAGAGGCGGCAGCGGGCGGATACGCAGCGGCCAGCCAGCAGAGTGCCGCGAACGCAAAAGCCTCTTCGGACCTGGCCGGGGAGCGGGCGGAGGCAGCGCGGGGTTGGTCGGTCAAGGCGGAAACGGCGCAGACGGCAGCCAACACGGCCGCCGGGACAGCGGCAGATCAGGCCAAGGTGGCCCAGCAGCAGGCGGCGGCGGCCGTGAACAGCGCTGCGGCGGCCAAATCAAGTTCGGATGCGGCTGGCACCCAGGCCCAGGCCGCGCAGGCCAGCCGGGTGGCGGCCGAGACGGCACAGGGCAATGCTCAGGGCGCCGCCGCGGCGGCCCTAGAGAGCAAGCAGGCAGCGGCAGGAAGTGCAGCGGCAGCAGGGACCAGCGCGAGCAACGCGGCGAGCAGCAGCGAAGCCGCACGCCTCGCCAAAGTGGCGGCTGAAGAAGCCCGCACCCAATCCCAGGGCAGCGCAGCGGCGGCGGCGCAGTCGGCGTCTCAGGCCAGCAGCAGCCAGACGGCGGCGCAGCAGTCTGCTCAGGCCAGCGAGAGCAGCCGGGTGGCGGCGGTGGCTGCCCAGGGAGCCGCTGAACAGGCGAGCGGCCAGGCGGCCGGCAGCGCTGCAGCGGCCAGCACTCAGGCTCAGGCCGCGCAGGCCAGTGCCGGACAGGCAGGGCAGTCGGCTACAGCCGCCGAAACCAGCCGGCAGAGCGCAGCCACAGCACAGGGGGCGGCAGAAGCAGCGCGGAACTCGGCAGCGGCGGCATCGGACAAAGCGGCCACGGCTCAGCAGCAGGCCAGCACGTCAGCCAGTACCGCCAAGGCCCAGGCGGACGCGGCGCAGGGCAGCGCGGCAGCAGCAGCGGGGAGCGCAGCCACGGCCAAAACGTTTATGCAGGCCAGCGTGACGGCACAGGCATTCCAGCCGAAGTACACCGCGACAGCACGCGGCACCGTGAAACCCAGAGGCTATTTCATTGAGCGTTTTTGGGACACGGCATACAAGATTCAACCCGACGCACAGGGCCGAGCCGACCTGCCTTTCCTGGCGCTGGACCTGCCGACACCTGCGGTCTGCAATGCGGTGGCCGCCCGCTTTCGGCTGAACAAGCAGCCTACCAACGCAACGGCACTGGTCTGGGGTGCGAATGGCGGCATGGCCTACCTGAATGCCACCGAGATGGCAAAAAACTTGACGCTGGGCCAATGGCAGACCTTCGTGTGGGATTTGCGCGGCAAGGGGGCCTACTGGTCTGACGGCTTTGACCCCACCGCGCAGCCCATCGTGTCAGCCAACCTCTATCTCTACGGGATTGAGGACGCGGGCCTGCTGTTTGACCTAGACTGGCTGGCTGCTGGCACCATCAGCGCCGAGCCGCAAACCAGCCGTGCGGAGTTCACCCAGTACGTGGACAGCATGAAGGCCGAGACGGTGCTGAAAGTCCAGTCGGGCGGGGTGATTGCGGGTATCGGCCTGCGCTCGGAGGCGGGCAGCGGCAGTGCAGTGAACATCCTGGCCGACAGATTCGTGGTCAGCACGGCGGACGAGGCCAAGCAGCCATTCATGGTCACTAATGGGCAGGTGGCGATTGACGGCAACCTGATTGCCACCGGCACGGTCAGCGCCAGCAAAATCACCACGGGCATTCTGGATGCGTCCGTGGTGAAGGTGACCAACCTGAACGCGGGAGACATCACCACCGGCTATCTCAGCGCCAACCGGGTGCGGGCCGGGCGGTTGGACAGCACGAATAACACCAGTTACTTGGACCTTGATACGGGAGCGGTGCGGTTCGGAAGTGCGGAGGGGCCAAATCTGACCTATAGCCCGGCGGCGGGCTTTTCGCTCAAAGGCGGCGTCATTGGGCGCCTGAACCTGCAAGCATCCGCGCTGAGCCAGCTGGTATTTCCTGAGTCCCTGAACGGAGAGCCGGCCTCTGGAATGAACCGGACCCTCGGCGGGCGAAAAGCCGCAATGGCGCACGACGGCGCGTATTTCACGACCATCTCTACCAACTCGTGGGTTGACATAGGATTTTTCCCATACCTTCCGGGGGAAACGGCACCCTACCTTGACATCGCTGTACTGCTTAATTTCCAGGTGTCTACTGCGACGACGCTGCACTTTATGGACTCCGGGCGGTACAACTATGAGCAGATTATAAATGGCAATATGGCGTACTACGGCCTTACCACGACCCTTGATGCAAAGGTTGCCGGCGGAGGGGGAAGTGTATCCATGCCCGCACGGGCCTACCCCCGGCCGGATGGCAAGGGCTACCAAATCCTCATTGGCGTGCTGTCCGAAGGCGCGACAGACGCGCGCCTGTCACGCCTGACCATGACCATGTTCCCAGGGCGTGTCTAGTTCAGAGATGAGTCACCTGTCACCACGTCTGAAAACATGATCTCGAACTCACTCGCCTCGGCCCTGTGCCGGGGCGGAAAGGACTGATTATGGGACTGAATATTGAAGAAAAGACCGTGCAGGTCAAACGACGCTGGACTCGCCTGAATGTGGACAAACGCGGTGGGCCCGGCGAGGCGGTACTGACCGAGGAAACCGGCACCTGGACCGGCCAGGATGCCTGGGTCACCATGAGCAGCCGCCAGCACCGCATTGGCCGCACCGCGCTGGCGCAGTTGATGACGCTGCCGCTGAGCAAGCTGGGGCTGAGTGCGAAAAGCACCCTGGGCGATGTGATGGACGCCATGACCTACGGGGTGCTGACTGGGCAACTGCCGTATCAGGTCACGCTGCGGCCGGTCGTCACGGATGCTGATGGTCAGCCGGTGGAGGGGGCCGTAGTCCACGTGGAAAACCGCTACATCTTCGGCGAGTATCCGGCCGACGCGGTGCCGGTACTGGACCCGGACGAAAGCTACACGCTGACAGTGCGAGCACCGGGGTACCAGGAGCAGCACCTCGCCTGGCAACCGACACTGGGCGAGTGGAAACCGGAAGTGCAGCTCCAGCGCTTCGAGCCTGTGCCACCGCCAGAGCCGCCCGCCGCTGAAGTTGCTCCAGCAGCGGAAGACTGAAAGCCAAGAAGTAACCCCCACCCCCCTGCCACCTGTCACCACGGGCGGCAGGCTTTTCTTATGGAGGTTCTATGCGAAAAATTCTGATCGCCGGCCTCTTGCTGCTGGGGACCACTCACGCCCAGCAGCAGGGGCCGGCGCTGCCTGCCGAGGTCGCCGGTATCGCCGCGCAGCGGTACTGCGCCGTGCGAATGCTGCCCGACTATCACTTCGGCTTTTCCTACTTCGCCCGCTTGCGTCTCAGCCCAACCTGCCCAGCCGGCGCCGTGGGCCGGGTCCGCAAGACCAGCACGCTCAGCACGAAGGCCAAAGGTGCCCGCTACCAGCCGGTAAAGCCGGACGGCTCAGCCCAGTACGGCGGGTTGTTCAGCTGGACCCTTACCCGCAATGGAGACAACATCCCTAACGGCGAAGAGTGGACCTGGAACCGCTGGCGCTGGGAATACTGGGACGGCTCCAGCTGGAGGCCAGCACAATGATGGCTCAGCTGCTGTGCCACCTGCGGAGCCTGCCAGGCCGCTGCCGTGAGCGGCTGTCCGTCGGCCCCTTCCCCGGTGCCCGCGCCATCGTCTTCGCCGCAGTGCTGCTGGTCTCCATAGTGGCACTGCACCGCCCCTATCTGCCGCAGCTGCTGCCAGGCTACAGCCGTTTCGACGACCTGATGCCATTCGCCTGGTGGGGCTGGGCAGGACTGATTCTGGCGGCCTTCATGCTCGGCACGAAGCCGGGCAGCCCGCTGGGGCTGACAGTCAACTTTTGCCTGAGCGTCTACCTGTTTGCCATCGCCGGGGCCTTCATGGCCGGCGTGGGGCTGACGTTCGCGCCAGTCGCCTTCCTGGTGCTGGGGGTGGCCGCGCTGCTGCTGTTCGGTGCGGACTTCCAGGCGTGGTTCCCAAAAATCGCCTGGGTACAGCGCCTCGCCGAGCATCCGCCCAAGGCTGTCAGGAAGTGGTTTGATGGGCGACCTTAACCCCGCCGAGCTGCTGCCCGCGGTGCAAACGTCTGGCTTTGCCGGCATCCTGATCGCGCTGGGCGTGGCCGCCAGCTACCTCATCACAGCCTGGCGCGGCGGCAAGGTCAGCGTGCAAAAAGAGCATGACATGGAAAAGTGGTTGGCCTCGCTGGAACGGCGGCTGTCAAAGACCGAACGCACCGTGACAGCCCTCAAGGACCTGGTGCACAGCTACCGCTTTCAGCGTGACGACGCCCGCATCTATGCCCGCGAGTTGGAGTTGCGCTACAGCCACGCGCCACAGCGGGCCTGGGAGCCCGATCCCAAGTGGCCCGACGAAGAAGAGGACTCTGCATGACTCCGATATGTAACCCCGTGCTGGAAACAGCCACCATCAAATACAGCGTCCAGCCCGGCTGCCACTGGCTGGACGCCAAATACTACCCAGGCACCAAGCAGGCGCACACCGGCTGTGACCTGAACGCCACCACCGGAGGCGATACCGACTACGGCAACCGGGTGCGCTGCGTGGCGGACGGCATTGTGCAGGCTGCAGGCAATTACCCCACCTGGGGCGGCATCGTATTGATCAGTCACCCGGAGCTGGGCGTCTACACCCAGTACGCGCACCTGATCAACATTGCCGTCAAACCCGGAGACACCGTCAAGATGGGCGACCCGGTCGGGCAGATCGGCAAGGGGGCCAAGAATCAGTTCATGGCGCACCTGCACTTCGAGGTCCGCAAGAGTCGCCTGGCACCCGACTACTGGCCCTCTGCACACGTGGACACCCGCGCCGCTGCAGCCAAGTTCATCCGCGAACACTATCTGGACCCGGAAGCGTGGCTGGAGCAGCACGGGGCCATGCGCGGCTATGACGAGGTGATGCAGGCCAGAGGCGAAGGTAAACCGATCAAGAGCTACCCGGAAGTGCCGGCCCTGCCGCCCAAGCCTGCCCCGGCCACAGCACGGCCAGAACGCAAGCCGATTTATCTCTGGGTGCAGGTCCAGAACCCGGACGGCACCCTGCGGCCAAAGGAAGTGGTCAGCATCCCAGTGAATGAACAAGGGCTGCTGCTGGTGCAAGCCAACGGCAAACCGAAAGTCGTGCGTGTGCCGGAAGCCCGGCTGACGGAAGGAGAGTACTGATGGGCGTGAGCACGTTGATCTGGGCCATTATGGGCTTCGCTGGCCTGGTGTTTTTGATGGTGGAAGCGCTCAAAGAGCAATTGCAGCTGACCGGCAGAACGGTGTTTGTCCTGGGCCTCCTGCTGGGCGGCTTTCTCGGCGCCGCATTGGCCTGGGCCGGACTCGCCGGGATGGGCGTGGAGCTGCTGCCCAATCTGCCGGTGTGGGCCGCCGGCCTGCTGATCGGCCTGCTGAGTGGCATCGCCGCATCCGGCTTCAAGCAGTTCCAGAAATCTGTGCAGGAGCTCGGCGCGTTAGGGCGGATTCAGGCCGCGCAGGCAGCCCCGGTACCGGTGGTGGCCGTGCAGACTCAGGATTGCCCAGCGCCGGACCCGGAGCCGACCCCGGCCGCCGAACCCGGCCCTGAGCCGGAGCTAAGGCCAATCCGTCCGGACGAAGTGCCGATGCAGGACTACTGACCCCCAAACGAAAACGCTCTTGCAAACGTGCTGTACAGTTGGTTTATGCCTTCTAAGAAGCTGCTCCCCCGCCCACCCCAGTGGGTCAAACCACGGCCCCGCGAAACCCTCGGCGTCCGCACGCGGCGCGAATACAAGGAAGGGCTGGGCGGGCTGGTGGAGTGGTTGCAGGCCCGTGGCTGGACCGGCATCACCACTGGGCTGGTGCTGGAGCATCTGATGCAGGACGTGATCACGCAGGAGGGCTGGGAGCGCATAGAGGCCAGTCTCCGAAAAGACCCGCTTGGGTTTCGGCCACCCGTTAAAGATGTAGACCCCAGAGAGGGCTGACCCTACCTCTCCCCCTCAAACAGCAGCGAAGGCGCCTTCTCGTGGATTCTGCGTGGGCGCCCCTGCCCCGGCGATGGCCGCCGCTCATAGCTCGCCTGGATTCGGGCGGGGGTCAATGTTTATAGTCATCTTGCTACTGGATGACTGGTCGGTGGAGTGAGAAGCTCTGTCGACCTGTTTCAAAGGCCCCTCCCCGCCAGCGCCGAAGCGCTGGCGGGGAGGGGCCTTTTTTGTTGTCGCTACACTGCAGGCATGAAACCCCGCGTGACCCGTGTCGTTCGCCGCCGGCTGGCTCCTCCTGAGCATGTGCGCCTCGCCCCCCGGGTGACCATGGGCGTGCGGGTGCGGCGGGAGTACCGGCAGGCGGTACGCGACCTGCACGCCTGGATTTCAGGGCGCGGGATGCCAGAGGTGCAGATGGCGCACGTGGTGGAGGCGCTGCTGCAGGACGCCATGACCCAGGAGGGGTGGAACCGGGTGGAAGCGCAGCTGCGCGGCTACGTGCGGCGCTCTGACCATCTGATCGCGGCGCAGCTGGACGGCGGCCTGCTGGACGAAATCAACCGGCCCGAGGCGGCGAAAGAAGCGGAAGCGGATTCCTTGGCCTAACAGGATTTAGGCCAGTGAGGGCAAAGCAGAACCGTTGGCCCTTATTCTGTTCAGCCCAGGCGGTCCCTGACCCGCTGCTGCAGGTCGTCACTCTCAAGCCATTCCTGCAGCAAGGCAGTGATGATGCCCTCCTGAGTCGGCTCGTAGCCCAACAGGTCGCTTTCTTCCAGCATCTGCGCCCGCACCGCCCGCCGCACGCTGACCGGTACGCGGGCCTGCATGATGACCCGGCTCTCCTGCGGCTGCCGGGTCTGCCCCCGCTCTGCTGGTGCCTCAGCTACGGCGGACGGTTCCTCGATCTCGCCCCGCTGAATCCTGCCCAGGTCGGCAAACGGGCTTTTCTTGCCGGTCACGCCCGCACCGCCTGCAGCACCTCGCGGACATCACCCCAGCAGTTTTTTGCCAGACGGTTGCCGGTCACGTCCCGCACCAACACGCCGCCCGCGCTGGCATCCCGGAACGCCTCAGAGAAACGCACGGTGGGCTGCACCGGCATCAGGCCCAGGCCGCCCAGCGCCTCTCTTGCATCGTTCAGCTTGCGGCCCTTCTTGACCATCGTCATCACCACGCGCAGCTTCTCTAATTCCGGGTCCACTTGCCGCAGGATGTCGGCCGTCTGAATCAGGGTATCCAGCGCCATGTACTCGTTGCTGACCGGTACGACAATCCGGTCGGCACCCTCGTACAGCCCCTGCATGTCATCCGAGTTCATGCCGCCCCGGCTGTCCACCACGATGTGCTCATGCGCCCGCGCAGCCCGCGCCATACCGGCAGGGCCAACCACGGTAAACGGCAGCTCTCCCCTGGCGGCCCAGGTTGTTGCGTTGCGGGTGTCATCCTCATCCACCAGGACGGTGGTGTCCTCCTGCGCCAACAGCCCCGCGAGATGCACCGCCAGCGTGGTCTTGCCCACGCCACCTTTACGACTCAAGATGCCAATGATCATGCAGCCATCTTGCCAGATGCCCGGCTGTGCAGCTGTTCGTCCAGCCATCAAGCCAGCTTGATAGATGTGCAGCTTGATTTGCAGCTTGATGACTTGAGAGATGGATAGCTTTTCAGCTTGATAGCTTGATGGTTTTGCCATCCTGCCCGCGCTGGTGAGGCAATGCTGGCATTAATCAACTGAGCCAAACTGAACCCACGAACACCGGTGCGGCAGCATAAAAAAACCGCCCCGAAGGGCGGTGCGGGTGAGCATGGGCGTCAGGCCTGGGCCGCCCGCTTTCCGGTCAGAGTCTGGACAGGCTGGTTGAGGATAGGGAAGAGAGGGTCAGCGCTCATCAGAACAGTCCTTCCATTCGCGCCGGCTTGGGCGCGGGCAACTTGAAATCGGCGTAAAGGTCGGCAAGGTCGGTACGGCGCAGGGCATACACGGTGCCAGGGAAAAACATGCGAGTGCTGCCGCTGGCAACGTGCCGGGTAAGCAGGAGGTCATCCACCCCCACCACCTCATGGGCATCCGGATACAGCCCCGGCTCGCACACCAGGTCGCCGGGGCGCAGAGGGGCGAGGGGCAGAATGTGGGCGGGGGAGAGGCTGACGGCGTCCACGGCCACCGCCGACCCGTTGGGCACCAGGACACGCGCCTGGGCGGCGCCCAGTTCCAGCAGACCGCCGGTCACGCGCTCGCGGTATTCAGGGCAGTAGGCGCTGACGATGTCGCCGGTAGAGAAGGAGGCCATCAGTCCGCCGCTTCCTGCATCTGCGCACCCAGCTGGGCACGCGTCAACACCTCGGCCATCTGTGGGCAGACGCTGTTGCCGATGCCACGCACCTGTGCCGCCTTGCTGACCGGCTTGCCTTCAGCTGTCCGGTCAAGCACGTAGCTGTCGGGAAAGCCCTGGCAGCGGGCCAGCTCACGGGGCGTCAGCATCCGCAGGCCGATGTCGGCCAGAATGTACGGCTCACCCTGCACGTGCATGATCACCAGCCCGCCGTGGCTGTAGGGGGCCAGCACCTCGGCCCCCAGGTACTCGGCCAGGAAGCCGTGTACTTCCCGGGCGCGGGCCAGCTGCCCTGCAGGAAGTGGCGGGGTTGTCCAGCTCCCTTCAATCAGGCCAGTCTTGCCCTGCCCTTCGGCGGTAATGGTACCCACGGGGGCGTCTGCCGGCGCAGCGGTGCTCGTGCCAAACTGGCGCATCAGGGTGCCGGTGGTCAGAGCGAAGCGGTCACGGGTGGCGATGGTGCGGCAGCCTTCGGTCAGAGCCTGGCCGTCCTGCTCACTGCCGTAGTAGGCCACCAACGCACCGCTCACCAGACCCTGGGGGCCGCCCTGCGCCAGCACGGTGCGGGCAGGTTCATCTGCTGAGTAGCTGGCGTGCTCGGGCTTTAGGCCGCCGCCCATGTGGCGCACCAGATGGGCGGTGGCCAGACGACTCCCGTTCCCACTGGTAACAACTGTAGGGCTGGGCTGACCCACTTTGGTGGCGCGAGGTTTCTGGCCAGGGGCTTCGCTATAGCTGGGCACGAAATATCCCTGAACCAGGCCGTGGGCGTCATGGGCAGCCGTAATGGTCTTCTTCGGCTCGTGTAGGCTCTGCCCCCGGAAACCCGCCCCGCTGTGGTTGCAGGTGACAATGAACGGCTGCTCGGCTTCCAGTACGAACCGGCGCATGCCCTGGGCCACCCGGTTAAGGGTGTTCCTGACCAGCGGCTTCTTGCGCCTGAAGATGCTGGGGCAGGGCAGATCCCAGTCAATGCACTCGGCGGCCGTCCGGTATGGCTGAAGCAGCCCTGCCCGCACGCGGGGGTCGCTGGGATCGGCATGCGTCGGCTCCGGCCACACGATGGGCCGCCCATCACAGCGGGCCACCAGAAACAGCCGCTTGCGGATCGTCGGGGCGCCATAATCGCAGGCCCGCAGCTCGCGGTACTCCACCTCGTATCCCTGACGGCGCAGCGCATTCAAAAAGGCGTTCCACTCGCGGCCCTTCTGGGTCGGGTCGGGCCGGCCATCTTTCAACGGTCCCCAGGTCGTGATCTCCTCGACGTTCTCCAGGATGATCACCCGGGGACGTACCGTGGCAGCCCAGCGCACGGCAACCCAGGCCAGGCCGCGAATCTTCTTCTCGACCGGCTTGCCGCCTTTGGCCTTGCTGAAGTGCCGGCAATCAGGCGAAAACCACGCCAGCGCCACACGCTGCTTGCCAGCCACGTCGCGGGGGTCCACTTCCCAGATGTCCTCGATGGAGTGAACAGTGTGGGGGTGGTTGACACGGTGCAGGCTCAGTGCCGTGGCGCTGTGGTTAATAGCGTGATCAACCGGTCGACCCAGGGCCCACTCCATACCCGTGCTGGCGCCGCCAGCTCCAGCGAATGAATCGATCACCAGCTCGCCGGGGGCCGCCTGGCAGACAGCCATGCTCGGGAAAAGGGGCGGGTAGGTGGGTGCCTTCACGCTTCCGCCACCCCGCTCTGCTTAGCCCAGGTTGCGGCTGCGTGCATCAGGAAGAACCAAGTGCCCCCGGCATACAGCATGGGCAGTTTGATGAATGGCACCGTCACCTCTAGCTGCGGAACCAGTAGATGCAGTACGAAGGGTGCGTAAGCTGGCACTGCCAGCAAGCCAGCCAGCAGCAGCCAGTGGGCTGGCCGCAAGTGACCGTCCTCACGGGCACTAAAGGCCTGAGCCACAGCGGCGGCCAGGGTCAGCAGGGCAGCCAGCGTGGGCAGACGCAGGCGGGGAAGGGCAGGGGCGGTGCGGTCAACGGGGTGCAGCAGTCGGATGGTGCGGGTCATGCGGTGGCCTCCAGAAGGTGAGCGAGTGAGCGGCGAACGGCGGCGCAGTAGGCGGCGAACATCTCGGCCCGCTCGGCGGGGGTCGGGTCGGTCACGCGGACCTCGCTGATCTCCACCCGGCCCGGGTGCGCGGTGTAGCGGGCCAGCTCCAGCGCGGCCCCGTGGGGGCCAGCCGGGCGGCTGACGGTGTAGACGGCAGGGGCAGCGGTCATGACGCCACCGCCACAGCTGCAGCCTGGGGAGCGGGGCGCAGGAACCAGGTCTGGCCGTCCTGCATCAGCTCGGAACCGTCCCAGAGGGTCAGCCGGACCACGCCCAGCCGGTGCACGTTGTAGCGGGTGCCCATAGCCTCGTTGTGGGCTTCTAGCAGGTAGCCCAGCACCAGGCGATTGATGCGGTGCCCGGCTGGGCGCTGGGCAGTGTGGACGCGGCCGGTCATGCCCGCACCCCCTGAACCGGCACCAGCGGCGCAGCGGCCACCAGCAGATTCGCGGGGCTGACCTGAATCCACAGGCCGCGCTCCAGGCGGATGGTGTAGAGGTCGCGGTCCTGGTGGTACGCCTTCACCACGGCCCACTGATTGCAGTAGGCCCAGCTGCCGCTGGCGTCGGGGCCGCTCACCACGGCCCGCAGGCCGATCTGGCCCCAGTAGGAATCCTCAGCGGTGTAGGTCATGCGGCACGTCCTTTCTGGTGTTCGGAGATGGCGGCTTCATGCATCAGCCACAGGGCGACAGAGGCCTGGCGTTCGGTGCGGATGCGGCGGGCGTCGGTGCCCGGCTCGGCGCGGAACATGCTGGCGATGGCCAGGTCCAGCAGCCGCTCCAGGCGGGCGACGGTGGGCAGGGCGCGGCGGGCAGCGGGACTCACTTGGCACCCCCAGCCACAAACCGGCCACCCTGGCGGTCCTGGGCGCGGGCCTGCTCGGCGCGGTTGCGGCACTGGCCGGCGCTCAGGCCCAGGCGGGGGGTGGTGTCCAGCGCGGTCATGCGCAGGGCGCCGGGCTGGCGGTCGGCTTCAGCGGCCAGGTATTCATCCACCCGCAGGCGGGCATCCTGGGCGGCACGGCACCAGCGGCGCAGCTCGCGGACGTACCAGGGGCAGGCCATCCGGCGGGCCTGGGCAGCGGCGTCCAGCGTGATCTCGAAGCCGCGGTAGCTGAAGGTGGTCTGTGGTAGGGTGGTCATCGTTAATCCTTTCGCGCTCACCCTGCTTTCCAAGGCTTTAGGGTGGGCGCGAAGCCTTTTGGTTTGGGTTTCCCCTTGGCTTGACTAAATATTATTACCCATAAGTAATAATGTCAAGCAGAAAAAAGGGACCCGCAGGCCCCTTTAGTAGCGCCCCCCAGCGCTCTTTAGTTCAGCTTTTGTCGGCGTGGTTGCGCCGTAGCGACGAAGGACTGCACAACGCCGAGAATCCGAAGTGGCCGAACCACCAGTGGCAACAGCTTGCTGATCGGCTGGTCAAGTTCAACGCTGTCCGGGCCGTTGAAGTAGCCAACATGGATTTCAGTTTGTCCCTCGGGCAGAGCCACCTCAAACACAACGAGATCATCCGGCTGTGGCGGGCGGCTGATATATACCACGTCCACGCCGGCCGGTACGACATCTACAGTGGGGTACTCATAACGGTAGCCATGCGCTTCGCCCATTTCGGCAATCTTGCTGGGAAGGGTGATCGTGCGTTCTGTGCTAGGCAGTTGGGGAGCTCTGTTTTTCACCTTGATTACGACTGTAACATAGCCACTGTGACTAATTTCTGAAACTGGCGATATGGAACTTTGCCTTCCATCCAAGTTCCTGGCCACAGAGAACTCCACGCCTAGAGCGTTCATAAGCGCAAAGGCATCCATTTCAAGGGCAGCGCCCATGCGCTCATAGAACACCGCACTGGCATTTAGTAGGTTTTCCCAACCCCGCTCTATGCTGCTGATATATCCCTGGCTCGCTCCATATCGTTGGGCTAGTTCATTTTGGCTGAGGCCCAGCTCTAAGCGGCGGTCCTTAATGAACCGCCCAGCTTCGTAATAAGGCCCATTTTTTGCCTTACGTGGGGTTTTCTTCGTGTCAGACATAATCGTAGCGGTGTTCATTTCTTCCCTCCGGCTCTGGCTACGCGGCGGGGCTAATAGAAGTTCCGAGTAATACCGGAGCGCAGTCTATAACTGTTCTTAAGCATGTTCAACGCTGCTCCCTATAACAAAACCCTAAAGAGTTGCGCCTACTATTACCTTGTGGTTATAATACTTGGGATGAGACCAGGCACAGCCATTAAAAAGATTCGAGAGGCCCGCGGCCTGTCTCAGCAGGAACTCGCCGCCCGTTTGAAAATCTCCCAAAGCCGTATTTCGCAGGTGGAGAATCGGGACGATGAAGACCTGATGCTGGGCACTTTGCGTTCGTTCGCTGAGGCGCTTGGCGTATCTGTAGCTCTCTTGGTAGATGAATCCATGTTCCAAGCAGCCCTGCCAGAAGTGGCCACTAAAGAAGGGAAAGAGGGTGCGGCATGACCTCAATCGTTCATCTGTACATGGCCGGTCACACCTACGCCGTTGAAGCCGCTCAGGCTGAGGCGCGGGCTGACCGGCTGGCCCGCCGCTACCCTGGGGCGCTGGTGTTCGTGCTGACGGCCGAGCAGGCCCAGGAGCTGAACGCCTGTGACCCGGCCCGCCGTGATGCCTATCTGGCACGCCAGCGGGTGCCCAGCGTCAGTGCCCCGGCCCCGGAGCCCATCTGGGAGAACCAGGACATGCTGCAGGCGGTGATGGGCTGATGACGCGCACCCTCCGCCCGGTCTGCGCTATTGTGTCAGCTAACCCGCTGGCCAGCGATGAGATGACCGAGAGACAGGCCAAAGGGTTCACCCCCTGCAGGTCCTGGAAGACCGGCGCAGGGGGTGTAGTAAAAACCCTTCGTATTCAGAGTAAAAACGCTTACGGGATCGCCATCCCGGAGGCTCTCGCCTATTGCCTAGTGTACGCGACTGGGCAGGCTGGGTCAATCATTCCCAGCGGGGTCGCTGTACCCCTGGAACGCGTCAGGGAGTAACCCATGACTGCAGCCCATTTCACCTCACCGCAGACGATGCCCCCCCAGGGTCCCGCCGAGTTTGCCCCCATCAACCACCTGGGTATGCTCTGGCCCGTGTTCGTCCTGGCTGAGCGCCAGGGCGCAGGCACCGCCGAAGAGACCGCCCTGGATCTGGTTGTGCCGCAGGACCCCGAGCAGCTGCGCGCCCTTTATCTGGCTGTGCTGAACCGTGTGGATCCGGTGGCCGCCGCTGGCCTGCTGGTCACCTCCAGCGAAGAGCTGGCCGAGTGGAGCCGGGTCCTGCGTGAGCCGGTGCTGACCGGCGACGCCGAAGAGCTGCGCATGTTGCCCGCCGCATTCTTCCAGGACGGCCGGATGCGCCGTGGGCTGGTGGCCCTGCTGTGGCTGCCCCTGTGGGAACGACTGGACGTATTTCAGACCGCCATGCACATGGCCGCGGAGCGTGCCGCATGAAGCGCCGCCCTGGAACGTTCGGTACCCTGCCCAACTGGGTGCTGGCTGCCCTGCCTGCTCTGGACCCCACCAGCAGCCTGATCCTGATTCGGGTGGCCTACAGCGCCGGACTGAAGCGCCCTGCCGTGACCCTGGGTGCTCTGCTGGATTACACCGGCCGCAGCAGCCGCCAGCTGGACCGCTCACTGGCCAGGCTGACCGCTTCTGGCCTGCTGACCCTGAGCCCCGACGGCTATGTCCTGGGCGCCGGTGAAAGTGTCGCCACCCCTGACGACAAGAGTGACGACACCACTGGCGACACGGATGACGACAAGAGTGACGACAAAAATGTCCAAAACCGCAGCAAAAAAAGCTGTCCAGCACAACAAACGCCGCGCCCTGAAGAAGTAGAAGAAGAAAGAAAAGATATAAACCTACTTACTCACACTGTAAGTGAGAGCGATTCTGGTGAGCCGGAAAGCATGACGACGACTTCTCAGAAAACCCCCGCTGCGCCCCGGGTGCCGGTGCAAACCCGTCCCGACGATTTCGCTGCGGCGGCGCAGTTGTTCCACCGCCTGGTCAATGCCAATTTCGTCAACAACAACACCGCGCACATTCAGCGCTGGGCGGAGGAATATTCCGAAGCGTTCATCCGGCAGGCGTGGCAGATTGCCCGCACCGACTCGCGCCTGTCCCGGGTGCCGATGGCTGGCCTGGTCTGGCTGCTGGACGGCACCAAGCCCTGGCCCGAAGAACTGAAAAAGCAGTTCCAGCGCGACCAGAACGCAGCCCTTGAAGCCAACGTGCCCGCAGGTTCCGAGCAGCCCCGGCCCGGCGAAATCCGGGTGTGTGGCGCCCGTTCCGGCCCCGTGCTGGACGTGGACGTGGACAGCCAGATGCTGACCCTGCAGATCGGTGCTGACGCCTCGGAATCCATCTGGGTGCCCTGGAGCAGCACGCAGCCCGCCATGAAAGTTTCTCCCGCCCCGAGGAGTGCCTGATGTCTGACCTGATGAACTACCAGAACCCCCGTCACCTCGAACTCGGCATTATCGCCAGCGTGATGGTGGATCCCACGCTGCTGGGCCTGCCCGAACTGCGCGCCCTGCGCCCCGAGTACCTGCGCCACGCCGGCGGCCTGTGGAGCATCGTGCAGGAACTGGCCGCCGAGGGCCGTGAGCCCAGTCTGGCCGAGCTGGCCCAGATGACCGGGCACCCCCGCTGGCCCAGTGACCTGACCGTGCAGGGCCTGGTGGAGCTGGACGCTTACAGCCTGCGCCCCGAAGAGCTGCCCGGCGCTGTTTCTGGGGTGCTGGCCGCGTACCGCCGCGAGAAAGCGGGCCAGATCGTGGGCGACCTGCACCGCCAGCTGCAGGACGGCGTGGGGCGTGAGCTGATGCCGATGCTGACCGAGGCGGCAACCTCCCTGAACAACCTCGCCGGCCTGGCACCCCGGGACACCACCAGCAGCATCGCGGACGATCTGGACAGCGCCATTGACCGGATCCTGTACCCCCAGAACTACCGGGGCGTGACCAGTGGTCTGGCACCGCTGGACACCGTGACTGGCGGCTGGCAACCGGGCACCCTGAACATCCTGGCTGCGCGGCCCTCGATGGGTAAAAGCGCCCTGGCTGGGCAACTCTCGCAGGCGGCCGCTTTCGGCACCGGCAAGCAGCCGGGTGTGCGCTCGCTGATGTTCAGCCTCGAAGACGGCGCCCAGGTGACCCGGATGCGCGCCCTGGCCCGCATGAGCGGCGTGGCGATTGAACACGGCCGCACCCAACCGGCCAACCACGCCCCGGCCGCGCTGGAACAGGCCCGCCAGAAGCTGCACAGCCTGCGCGACCGCTGGCTGGTGGATGAGGAGTCCACCCTGGATGGCATTGTTTCGGCCTGCTACCGCCAGCACGCCCGGGGAGGCCTGGGCCTGGTGGTGATCGATCAGCTGAGCCATGTGGTGGCTCATGCCCCGCGCCAGCAGGCCGATAACCGCAGCCAGCTGTTCGGCTACATCACCAAGACCCTCAAGCGTGACGTGGCCCAGCGCCTGGGCGTGCCGGTGATCCTGTGCAGCCAGCTGAACCGCGAGGTGACCAAACGCGGCAACCCTGAACCCGACCTGCCTGACCTGCGGGACTCCGGCGAGCTGGAGCAGGACGCGGACACCGTGACCTTCATTCACCGCCCGGACTACTACGACCCCACCGACCGGCCTGGTGAGGCGGTGCTGCGGGTGCGCAAGAACCGCAACGGCCCGGTGAAGGATGTGGCCCTGGAAGCCAACATGCGGCTGTTCAAGTTCATGGCGCGGGGGGACCTGTAATGCGCATCCTGACCCCCGAGAACCGCGAGATGTGGCGCGCCGAGCTGGCAAGCCTGCAAGGCCCCTGCCGTGACCAGGTGCAGCGGCTGCTGCTCTGGCACTACGGCCCTGAGCAGGTGAGCGAGCTGCACGGCACGGGAGCAGTTTCTGCTGAAGATCGTAAACGTTTACGTTTGAAGCACCAGGACGCCCGTGCCGCCGGCCTGCAGGGAATGCAGACCCACAGTGATCTGCTGGAGTGCCCGGAGTGTGACTGCCAGTTCGCATACACGGCTCGCCCCGTGATCGTCTGGGCACTGGAAGTGAGCGCTCTTGCCCCAGCTCCGGCACCCTGTAACATTCCGCTTCCTCTCGGAGTCCAGCAGTGAGTGGCCGTACCCCTGCTTATGTGACAGCTGCCGTCAATGCAACGCTGGGCCTGGCCCATCAGCGCACCGGCCGCCACTTCCCCAACGTGGGCGCAGCCGCAGCCGCTGGGGCCGTGACCGACGCGGATTGGTGCCAATTGCTTGATCAGGCGCGGGCGGACGCGGATGTGGACGGTGACCGGCTCTATGCCCAGCGAACCGGGGTGGTGCTGGCCGCTGTGATTGCCTGCCCGGGCACGACAGCCAGGGACGTGGCAAGGCGGATTGGCCTGAGTGACACGGTGGTCCTGCCCATCGTGCGCGCCCTGCTCAGCAAAGGACTGCTGCATAGCGAAGATGACGAGCGGGGCTACCGCCGGATTTACCCCAAGGAGCAGAAATGAAAGCGCCTACCGGACCCTGCCAGGATTGCAGCCTCTGGCAGAAGCGGGCCGGCGTGCCCGAAGACCAGAGCGCCGACTTCATCCATCACCGCCCCTGCCGGATGCCTATGCGCCTGGAGCTACGCGGTTCGTACTTCGAGGACGGCCGGGGCCGGATATGGACTGCACCGGATGCCAGCTGCTTTTACTTTGCGCCAAAGCAGAAGGGGGGCCGCTGTGGGTAAGCCGAAACTGGGTGACCTGCTGCGCCACATGCTCCGCGAGGTCCGCCGCACCGGCACCGAGAAGCACCGGACGCTGGGCAGTGGCCTGGAAGTGGCCGTGCGAACCGGTCCCGACCGCCTGCGCCTGACCCGCGCCGGTCCCTGGGAGCCGGGCGAAGCCGCTGAGCGTGAGGGCCATACCTGCGCCCAGGCAATCGGCTGGAAGCTCTACCGCCTCGACTGGAAGACCGGCAAGAGTGGTCGGCATTACCTCATCGTGACCCACACGGGGCTGGATGAACTGCTGGAGATGGCCGGGTGAAACTTGCCCCCGAACTGGCACCGGCTACCGAGAAACAGGTGGTGCAGGTGTGCTGTGGCCGCTTCCTGCTGGCCGGCTGGCATCCTGTTCGCACGGAAGCCAACAACGTCGGCCGAGGACGCCTCAAAAACGGCAAGCCGCGGCCCGGCGCGCTGCCCAAAGGGTTCCCCGATTACCTGTTCACCAAGGGCCTGGGCAACGGCCTGGGCCTGGTGGCTTACGTGGAGTTCAAGAACGCAGCCGGCGGGAAGTTGAGCCTCGACCAGAAGCTAACCCACCAGAACCTGCGGCAGAACTACGGGCAGGAGGTCTATGTCGTGACCTGCATCGAGCAGGCAGAAGAGATCATCCGCTTGGGCCAGAAGATCGAGTCGCTGCTGAAGGCAGAAGAGGCGGCCCCATGATCTCCCCAGCGCGCCGCCGGGTCTGGTGCCTGGCCCATTGCCAGCAGCGGGCGGCCGAGCGCTACGGCTTGCACCTATCCGCCCGCGACTACGACGCGCTGTGCGCCCATCTGGCCGAGTACCCGCCGCGTCCCTATGCCTTCGACTCAGGTGGTGGGCCAATCTACCTCGTCCGGGTCCTGGGCAAGGACTGCAAGCTGGCGTTCGACCCTGATGCCCAGCTGGTGCGGACCTTTTTGCCGCCCTACGCCTATGAGCGCCACTTGCTCGACCCCCATGCCATCCACCGCGACCGCAAGAGAGACAAGGCCCGCCGAAACAGCGGCTGCCCCGGCTACGGCCGGTAGGAGAGGAGATGCCTATGCCCAGACCAAAGAAACCGTATGCCGAGAAAGCCAAGCACGCCTTCCTGCGCGGCACTGCCCATTCCAGCCCCCACGCTGCAATGATGGCCGGCTGCCGCACCGAAGAAGAGTGGGAGGCACGGCAGGAGGGCTTCCGTAACCGCTACTACATCGAGAATGGGCGAAAGGCCCGCCGCGCCGTCAAAAAGCGGCACCCCGTGGCCGAGGTACGGAATGTTTCAAACTGAAACAGAATCCGGTTCAGTGAACCACTGCCCTGCCCGCTCGGCTGAGGTACAGAATGTTTCAAACTGAAACAGACACCCGGAAGCGCAAGATTCAGCCGCAGGATATTGAAGCCCTGCAGAAACGGGCTGCCGAGATAGGGCAGATGGGGCACCCCGATTCCGAGGAGCGGGTACGCCAGCAGGCCAGGGCCACCTACGCCCTGGCACTGGACTTCTACCGTCTGGGCGTGCTGGGCCAGGACTTCCCGCGCTGGATGTCGGTCCACAGCGGCATGTCCCACAGCACCTGCTACCGCCGGCAGGACCAGGGCAGAGAAATGGCCCACCGGGAAGCGGCGGGCCAGAAAGTGAACCGGAACGGCAGCGGGCTGTTGGCTGAGTACCGGGAGCGCAAGCTGACGCCCCGGCCGGAGCTGGAAGCCTGGGATGACGACGAGGATTAGTAATCCATGTCGGCCGTGGCTTTCTTGACCAGCGCTCCTAACGCCTCGGACTCTGGGCCGTCGAACTCGGCCACGAACTTGTTGTAACGGCCTTCAGTTTCAGCGTCGGGGAACCGGATGGTTTTCCCCCGCACGGCCCGGCCTGGCTTCTTGGCCGCGTCGGGCCGCAGGTTCTTCTTGCTTGCTGGGTTACTTCCTCTTGCCATGACGGTCATGTTAAACTCCATTCAGCGCCCCCGTGTCTCTGTCCTCTTGCCGATTTCGGAGCCGGGCGCGAAAAGTACCCCGCCAAGTGAGGCGGGGCTTTTTTGTGGGTTCAGAACAGCAGGTTGTCTGTGCGAGCATCGTCACAGGCAACGCACCAATTCTCGTAGTCCTCAGCCGTGATGTTGTGGCCTTCGCAGTACTCGCAACGCTCGGTGGCCTCGGTGTGTGCCGCCTGGCAGGTCGTGCAGCGTTTCAGCTCAGCCTCAGCAGTCTCCCGGCGCTGCTCGGCCGGCGTGCCGTAGGTGTCGCAGGCGTAGCACTGGCCGAAGGGGTCGAGGGTGGTGCCGCAATGGGGGCAGTCTTCAAACATGGTCATGTTCCTTTCGGGAAAGGCCCCGACCGGAGCCGGAGCGCTGAGGGTTCAAGCGGCCGAGGTGGCCGGCACGGTGCGGAGTCCGAAGGCGAGTGCAACCTCGCTGCACAGCTCAGGCGGCACGGTGGCCGACCAGCCGCGCTCTAGCGCGACCAGCACGCCGCAGGTGTCTTCCTGCAGCAGCCAGACCACTTCAGCCGGTTGGAAGGTGGCAACGGTGTACACGTCACGGGTGCGGCCGCGCAGGCGAATGCTCACGGTGCCGTCAGCGTATGCGAAGGCGGAAGCGACGTGCAGGCGGGTCTTGGTCTTGATGTTCACGGGTGTCTCTCCTTTGGGTGATGTCCTCTTGCCGAGGTAGGGATAGCCTACAGGCTGTTCTCTGCTTTGTCAACATACCTGGAAAATATCGTCTATATCGGCTTAGATTTAGACTTCTGATTCAGTATTGACAACAAAACAGAATACAGGTAGACTCCCTTTGTCCAGGCAAGAGGACAGAAGGAGAGACACCCGTGAACAAGCAGACCGTGATTACCACCCGCGCCATTCGCAAAGCCTTTCGTGAGCTGATGAAAGGCAGCGCCACCCGTGGCAACGACCCGGCCGCGCTGGCGACCATCACCGTGACCGCTGACGGCCTGAGCATCTGCCGGCCTAACCTGAAGCGCTCTGAGCCGCTGCACATCCCCGGCGAGCCTGCCGCGTCCCAGGTCGGCTACAGCTTGACCCTGAACGGTTACCTGCTGCGCCAGGTGTTCGACAAGATGTTGAAGGCCGGCCTGCTGATGACCGTGACCATTGGTGACGATTCCACGCTGACCTTGAAGGCTGGCGGCTGCACGTTCGAGCTGTTTGGTCAGATGCTGGCGAAACCGGCCGCACTGCCGGCACCGGCCGCCGTGGCCGAACTGGTTGCCGCCGAACCCGCCGCACTGCCTGCACCGACACCCGCCAAGCGCCGCCAGGTTGCCAAGGCCAAACCGGCCGCCAAGAAAGCCGCCGAGCCAGCACCGGCGCCGGCCAAAGCACGCAAGCCGCGTAAACCCCGCCGGGACTGGTTCAACGACGCCGGCCAGCAGCTGGCCGCATTCAGCACCGCTACCACCGCCGCCGATCTGTTCCGCAAGGCCGGCTGACTCTCTCTCCACCCGCAGGCCGGGACTCGCCGCAGTCACCCGGCCGGCTGGCTACCCCGAAAGGACTGCACATGCCGAAAAAAGCCACCCTCAGTCGCAGCGCCGCCGCCATCAACCGAGCCATGCACCCGGCCGAGGTGGCCGCCTTGCTGGCCGCCTACGAGATGTATCCGCGCAGTTACTACTACGTCATCACCGACGAGCACACTGGCAAACCGCGCAACATCGAGCACGCCACCGCCGCACAAATCCTGGCCTGCCGTGGCCTGATACCGCCGCAGCTGGAGCAGAGCGCATGACCCTGCCAAGTCACCGCGCCTGAGAGCCTGAAGGCCGCCGCCTCACGTGGCGGCCACTTCCCCATTCAAGGAGTCCACATGCCTACCCTGACCTTCAAGAAAAAATACCTCAAAGCTGTCCAGAACGGCACCAAGACTCAGACCCAGCGCACCAGCCATACGCTGCACACCACCAAAGTTGGCGCGCCGGCGGTGCTGCAATTCGGCAAGCGGGACGCGCTCACGACCCTGCGGACCACCATCACCCGTGTTGAGGTGCTGGACTACCTGGCCTTCGCAGACCGCCTGGCAGAGACGGGCGACCCACGTGGCGACATGTCGCCGGAGGAGTTCCATACCGCCATTCGGGAGAGTGGCACCGCCGAGGAGCGCCGGATGCTGGAAGTGGCCGAGGCGAACGGTCAGACCGTCGAAGAGGTCTGCGCTCAGCTGGCTGACGAAACGCAGGAAGCGGTGGAAGCCTACGCGGAGAAGGAGCGCCTCTCGCCAGCCAGGATGAGTGATGCCGAAGTGGACGCGCTCTATGCCAAGTTCCACCGCCGCGTGGTCGTCCTGCACTTCGCCAAGCCGTAAAACCCCCAGCGCCACGCTGTTCTGCCGACTTGTCACGCCTACTGACAGACTCAGGTTCAAGGAGGTGAGACATGAACTCAATTGCAGAACGCCGAGCGCGTAAGAAAAGCACGTTCCGCAGTGCCTTCGCCGGCCAGTTCGGCAAGAGTGCGACCCGGAATGCAGCGCTGAACCGGCGTGGTGCCGTGCGGCGCGGCAGCATGAGCGGCGGCTAAGCCCCCAGTACTTGTCTGGCATCTCAAGGTCCGCCACCTGTCACTGGGTGGCGGATTTTGGGTTATGGACAAGTTTTTCGGGATCCTCGACCAACTGAAGGACATGAGCCAAGGCAAAGTTATTGTCGGCCTAAGCGGCGGTAAAGACAGCCTCGCCGTGCTGGACCTGCTGCTCTCACGAGGCTTCACGGTCTACCCTTACGCGCTCTACTCGTGCCCTGGCATCCGCTTCTGGGAAAAGCAGATTGACGCCATCGAGCGCCGCACTGGGCTGACCATCCCCCGGTTTCCACACCCAGACCTCTGCGCCTACGTTCAGGGTGGCCACTACCGGACCCCGCTTCCAGATTTTCCCAAGCTGACCCACACGGAGCTGCCAGACCTGATTCGTGCCTATTACGGCGACATGAACCCGTGGATTGCCAACGGCGAAAAGATGTGCGACGCCTTGCAGCGCCGGGGCATGATCTCGGCCTGCGGTGGCCTGGACGAAAAGCGCCGCGTGGCCTATCCGCTGGCGCACTGGAACGACGGCCAGGTCTTTTCCTACCTGCGCCACCGTCGCATCGCCCTGCCACCCGACTACAGCTCTGGCGTCGGCGGCAGCTGGGGAGGCAAGCTGAGTCCAGAGTGGCTGAAGTGGATTCACGCGACCTATCCAGAGGACTTTGCCCGTCTGGAACGCTTCTACCCGCACATTCGGGCCGCGCTGCTCAAGCCGTCCGCCATGAAGGGCCGCAGGCTCTGACCTGTCACCCGGCGGGGGAAACTGCGAGTATGACGCAGAAACCCCGCAAGGCGGGCACCCGGATCGCACAAGGTGCGCCGGTTGATGACCCCCGAATCATCCGCACCGAAGCCGACGCCGAAGCTTTAGAGCTGCCGGTGTTCAAGTGGACCCAGCTGCAGGCGCCCTACATCCGGCGCTCGGACATCACCCGCGCTCCGTACAACCCCCGCAGCATGGACGCCAGCGGCAAGAAGAAGCTGCGCGAGGGCCTGAAACGCTACGGCCTGGTGGAGCGGCCGGTCTTCAACGCCACCACCGGCCTGCTGGTGGGTGGCCACCAACGCCTGGAGCAGATGGACAAGCTGATGGGCCTGGGCAAAGAGTGCGAGGACTACCTCCTGCCGGTGAATGCCATCTCCATGACTGAGAAGGAAGAAGCCGAGCTGAACGTGCTGCTGAACAACCCCAGCGTGCAGGGCACATACGACACCGGGGCGCTGGAGCAGCTGTTCGGCGGCGACGTGAACCCCTTTGCCGCCGGCTTCGACAATATGGACCTGGGTCTGATGTTCGGCGGTGACTTCGCAGCGGAGCTGGCCGAGCGCTTTGGCGTAAGCGAAGGCGAGGAAGAGGACAGCGGCGAGGACGACGAGGACGGCCCGGCGCCCGATGCCCGCACGGACGGCCTGGGCGACACCGAGGCGCTGCAGGCCGAAGCCGACAAGATCGAAGCCCTCAAGGGCCGCAAACGTGAGCAGGTGGCCGAGGACCGGGAACGCAACGACGCGGACCATATCCTGCATCTGGTGTTCCGCAACCGCAAAGAGCTGCGGTCCTATCTGGAGTCCTACGGCATGGACCCTGAGCAGCGGTATGTGGATGCCCAGCGCTGGATGGAGAACGTTGAGCAGGCTGACGAGCCTGAAGACCTGCCCTTTGGTGAGGGCTGATGGCTCCCAGGAAGCGGGGGCCGAAGAAGAAGCCGGAGATTCCAGGCCCCCAGAAACCGGCCGCTCAGAGCAAGTTGACAGAGAAGAATATCGACCTGATTGCTGGGATGCTCAGGCGACTGGTGCCGCTGGAAGTGGCCGCCCGCGCCTGCGGCATTTCGCGGCAAACCCTCTACAATTGGCGAAAACGGGGAAAAGCTGACGCGGCGGCAGAGAAGGATACGCTGTATGCAAGGTTCTTTTACGTGGCAGAGGAGGCGGAAGCCCAGGGCGAAGTCCTCACGGTCCAGAAGGTCTACGATGCCGGCCCGCAGTTCCAGTTGGCCTTGCTCCGCTCGCGGTTTCCGGCACGCTGGAGCGAGACGCAGCGGCTGCAAGTCGAGATGGAAAGCATGCAAAACGAGATGCTGGACGCGCTGAAAGAGGGCCTGGAACCCGATGAATACCGCAAGGTGGTTGCGGTGCTGCGCTCGCACGGCGGTGAGTGATGGCCGTCTGGGAGGGCCGGGGGTTCAATTGGGACGCCCGGCTGGAAGAAGACGGGCTGACGCCGGAGGAGTTGGAAGCGGCCTACAGCCCGGAGCGCCACCGTCAGGCCAAAGCAGAAGCCGAAGCGGCCAGTGTCCTTGAGCGGTTCCGCCAGGTCACGGAGTACAGCCCGGCCCAGCGCACCATGTTCTTCGAGTCCGAAGGCAACAAGTTCCGTATCTTCCCCAAGGGCCGACGCCTGGGCGCCACCCGTGGGGCTGCGCACGCCTTCATCGAGTACATGCTGCAGGGGTACGCCTGCCTGTGGGGCGATACCGTCAACGGGAACATCGAGCGCTACCTGGAGCGGTACTTTCAGCCTGCACTGAAAAAGGCCAATGTGCCTTACCGCTGGGACCGGCAGAAGAAGACGCTGCACGTCGGCACGGGCTACACCGACTTCCGCAGCGCCGACATGAAGCTGGAAAACTGGGAAGGCTTCGGCTACCGCCGGGTGTTCCTGAACGAAGCGGGCATCATCCTGGCGGACTCGTATCTGTTCGACAACGCCGTGATGCCCATGATGATGGACTACGAGGATTCCGAGCTGATCGCGGCCGGCACGCCGAAAGGCAAGGTGGGCAAGAACGGCTCCAAGCACAAGTATTTCGAGCTGTACAGCCGCGCCCGCGCCGGCGAGAGCGGCTACTTCACCAAGACCTTCACCAGCTGGGATAATCCCTTCCTTCCAGACGGCGCCGTAGAAGAACTGCTGGGCGTGTACGGCGGTCCCGAAACGGCCCCGGCCCGGCAGGAGGTCTTCGGGGAGTTCCTTGATGGCGCAGACGATTCCTGGCAGGTGCTGCCCCGCTCCTGGGTGCAGCTGGCCATGGAACGCTGGAAGGCCGGCGTGGGCCGCCCAGGCATCGGCGATAGCCCGGATCAGATCGGCGTGGACCCGGCGCGCGGCGGCGCGGACAACATGGTGCTGGCCCTGCGGCACGACGCCTGGGTGCCGGAGCTGCAGGTGGTGCCCGGTGCCCAGGTGCCGACCGGCCGCCACATTGCCGCTCTGATTGTGCAGCGGGTGGCGGCGCACACGCTGGTGCAGATTGACCTGGGGGCCGTGGGGTCAAGTCCAGTGGACTACACCGAAGAGGTCCACTCCCGCACTCTCGGTATCAACTTCGGCACGCCCACCAAGATGACCGACGCCTCCGGCCGCCTGCGGATGCGGAACTACCGGGCCGCGATGTACTGGCACCTGCGCGAGCTGCTTGACCCGGCCTCAGAGCACGAGGTGGCCTTGCCACCGGATGACCTGCTGCTGGAAGAGCTGACGGCCGCCACCTTCGTGATCGGTGCCCAGGGCGTGCAGATTCAGGACAAGGCCGAAATCAAGAAGATCATCGGCCGCAGCCCTGACCGCGCCGACGCCGTGGTCCTGGCCTGCTGGCAAGCACCGGAACCTGAGTTCTACGTGCCTGGCTCTGAGAGCTTCGGCTTTGGCGAGGGCCACAGCGGGTACGAAGGGTAGAGTAGAGACATGGACCAGCACTTCATCGAACTGCAAGACGGCCGCCAGAAGGTGTTCCTCACCTTCCGCGAGGTGCCGGACAACATTCCGGCCAAAGTGCAGAGCACGGTGCAAAAGCTGATGCGGGTTCGCAATGGCGCCGAGGTGGTGGACGTGGCCTATCAGGTGGGCAGCCTGGCGGACCATTTGGGCGACAAAGAGCGGTATCACGTCTACCTGACCGTGACCACCCAGGCCAAAGCCTGAGCAGTGCCGCCCTCCGGGGCGGCTTTCTTTGCCTGCCACCTGTCACCCCGCCGCGCAGCATGGAGGGCATGACCGCACCTGCCCCAGCCCCAGCCGGGGCCGACCAACGCCGGCCCGCCTTCACTGCCGATGACCTGTTCCGCAAGGCCGAAAGCCAGCAGCAGCGCCGTGCAGGTGACGCTGGCTTGAAACTGACCCGCACCATGCTCGAAGGCGACCTCTGGGCCAACGAACGGGGTTGGAATGGCCCCCGCGTTCAGGCCGGCGACTATGCCGGCGAACAGGTAGCCCGCGTCATGCGCGAGATTCGTCGGAACTTCGTTCACCGCAACATGCCGCACGACGTGGTGAAACGCCACCGTGATGGTGTGGCTGGTAAAGAACCGCGCTGGAGCCTGACCCCTAAGCGCATTCGCAGCCGCACCGGGCAGCCGAACGAGGACGAGTCAGCCCGCGTCGCCGAGTTTACCGCTGCCCTGGTGGACTGGTGGGAAGAGTCGGGCGCCTGGCCCGCTGTCCAGAAAGCCGTGTACGAAGCCGTCGGCCTGGGCAAAAGCTGCCTGCGGCTCTATATCCACCAGAGCAAGCTGGACGGGCTGCTGCAGCCGAGCCTGGACCTGGGCACCAAAACCCTGACCTACGGGCTGCCGGTGCTAGACCTGCCGGACGCCCTGAAGCTGATTTCCGTGATGGCCGTCCCGGCTGAGCAGGCCGGCGTGGTCCGCGATGGCGAGAACCATGTGCAGGGCAGCTACTACAGTTACAGCGACGACAACAACCGCACCCGCTTCGAGCTGCAGGAGCGCGTACCCGGCGGCGTGCGAGTCTATCCCGACTTCCGCCGCGGCGCTGAGGCCGGGGCGCTGGAATCGGCTGTCTACCCGGTCAGTGATGGCCTGATCTGGGAACTGGACCTGCGGCCGCTGGTGTCCGAATCCCTGTTAAGCCTGGTCAAGGACCTGAACAAGAAACTGACGATGGGCAGCCGCAATATCGATCTCGGTGGCTTTGTGGAGCGCACCATCCTGAACGCGCAGCTTAAGGGAGAGTTCAAGGAAGACGCGGACGGCAAGAAGAAGTTCATCCCTGACCCCATGAATTACGGCCCTGGCACTACCAACGTGCTGAACGGCGTCGCTCTTATGACCAAAGACGAACGCGGGAAGATGGTGCCCACAGGCAACTTCGCCACGCCCAGCATCGTCTACAAAGACCCGGCCCCGTTCACCACCTTCCAGCAGGCGATCAACTCAGCCCGCGAGGAAATCTACGCTGAGGCCAAGCAGCTGCACGTCATGATCGCGGGCGACGCTGCCGCGTCTGGCATTAGCCGCCAGCAGGCGGTCAACGACTTCATGACCTCGCTGACCGACACAGCGCAGGCGCTGGAGCAGATGCTGCGCTGGTTGCTGGGTAGTGTGCTGCGCCTGGGGCTGCACGTTGCGGGCCGGGCCGAGGAGATGGACGACCTGCGTGTGTCGGCCACCTGCCGCCTCACCCTGGTGCAGCCGACGCCGGACGACCGGCGGCAGGCCCTGGCCGAACTGGAAGCCGGCGCCATCAGCGAGGAGGAGTATTTCGCCCGTACGGGCGTGGAAGACCCGGAAGCCATGCGCGAGCAGCGCCAGGCCGAGGGCATTACTCCAGCGCTGGCCTTCAAGATCGTGGCGGCGGCACCAACGTGGATCGGCGTTCGGGCGCTGCAGAAAGCCTTCCCGGCCCTGGGCATCACCGACGAGGATGTGCGGGCGCACCGGGAGCTGGAACTGGCGGCGCCGGTTGAGCCTGACCTGCTGACAGTAGACGGAGACGATGGGTCAGACCCAGCTGCAGCCGACTAAAGAAGTAAAGCTCCTTGGAGTGAACTTCATTGCACCTTTGCCCTGAAGGCTGGCTGTTGCAAATAGAAACATCTTGCCGGTCCTGGCATCTATGATGAAGAAGACCATTCCTGGCAGAACTCAATTTCAAGGAGCATGGTAGTGAAGAAACTGATTCTGGGCCTTTCTGTTCTGACTTTCCTGGCCGCCAATAGCGCCGAAGCAGGGCGTGTCCATGTGGACGGCTATTATCGCAGCGACGGAACCTATGTACGCCCGCATTATCGAAATACAGGGGGCGGCAGTCCTTCCTATAGCTCCCCTTCCTACAGCACCCCTGCTTACATGCCGCAGTATTCGCCTGCCAACTCTCCTAGACCAGCATTTAGTTTTAGCAGCTGTGATGAAGCGCGGAATCGGGGGCTTTCTAACATGGTGATTGGCACTGCTGCCTATGACGCCGATCTTGACCAGGACAAAGATGGTATTGCCTGTGAGGCCGGCGAGAGCGGAAGCACCAGCGCCCCCATTGTTGTACCGGCAGGAGTGAATCTTACTGGCATCCAGTTCAATCCTATACAGCCCAACTACCAGCCCAAGATTATGGGCGGAATAACTTATTTTTCTGTGGTGGCTCTCCGCGATGCCGGAGCCAGCTACGCCCTGATGGGTCAGGATAGTTACCTCATTAACGCGAAAGACAAGCAACTGGAACTCTCCCTTTCCAGCAAGGTCGCAAAAATAAATTACAAGTCTTATACGTTGAGTGCGCTGCCCTTCTTGCTCGATGAAGAGCTGTTTATCCCTGCTGATGTCTTGTCGCCGATGGGCTGCACCATCAAAACACTCAGGCCCCTGCTTGAAGCAAGCTGTCTGAACGGGATGCAGCTCTCTACTGGACGCATTCTGCCTCGCTAGAACTGGGCTACGTTTCTACCTGTCACCCGCTGCCCCAACATGCAGATATGAGAAGCAATCTGCGAAAAGTACACGGCTGGCACCGGCATCTGCTGCTCCTGTCCGACTGGGCCTGGGTGCGCCGGCTGATCGGCGGCAAGTGGGAGTGCTACATCCTGCCGAGTGGGCATGACGTGGCCTGGTATCCGGTGGGGTTCTTCGCAGGCGGCCAGGTGCGGCCCCACGCCGGCTGCATGGGTCGGGGCATCCGCGAGGACTACACCCCCAGGCCCTGCGCGGAGTGCGGCGCCCGGCCTGCGGCGGTGCCGGCTGAGCTGTGCTGGCAGTGCAGTGGGTGGGCGTGAGCCGACCGTGAAGCCCACGCCCGAACAGCGCCGCCTGCTGACCCTCGCCTCTGAAGAGGAAGAGGCTGCCATCAAGGGGGCACGGGGCGCCATCTTGCGCCAGTACCAGGCGGTAAGCCTCGACGCTTCCACCCGTGAGCTGGCGCGGGTGCTGGGGCTGCCTCTGGCCCAGCGGCGCCGGCAACTGCCCAAAGTGCTGGCCCTGATCGACCGGGCCACCGCCGCCACCCGCACCCCACCCGCGCAGGTGTGGCACGCCCTGGAGCGCGCCGTGGGCGGCCGCATCCTCAGCGTGGATGAGCTGGCCCGCCTCTCTGACCCCAGCCTGCAGTTCAATTCGCCCGGCGACCTGCAGGCCCGCGCTGTGGACCGCCAGCGCCGGCAGATGAACCGCTACTGGGACAAGGAGGGGCGGCGCTTCAGAAATGACGTGGCGAAGACCGTTCGGCAAGCCGCCCGTCAAGGGCTGGACCCCGAACGGGCTGCCGACCTGCTGCAAGAGCGCCTGGGCGTCAGCCGGGGCCGGGCGGTCCTGATTGCCACCGACCAGCTGAGAACTGCTGCCGCCTGGGCAGACGAGCAGCGGCAGAAGCAGCTGGGACTGAAGTCCTACATCTGGTGGACGCTGGGCGACAAGAAGGTGCGCGGCGAGCATCGGGCCAGACATGGGCGCATTTACCGCTGGGGCCAGGGTGAACGGCCAGGGCAGGCGGTCAACTGCCGCTGCCGAGCGCTGCCGGTGCCTCGCTCTCGGCAGGAGTAGCCGCCCGCAGCAGGGCCAGCAGGCCAGTCACATCATCCGGCGCCAAGCCCCGCGCCGCCTGCAGGTCACGCAGCGCAGCCAGCAGGTCGCCCCGGCCCTCAGCGCCCAGGCCGGCGGCCCAGGTGTGGACCTCGGCAGCGGCCAGCACGCGCACCGGCTTGCTGTCTCGGCCTTTTGGGTCGCGCAGTGCCTCGGCGGCGGCGGCTCTGGCCTTCGTGGTGTCGCGTGGCGTGCCAGCGCGGCCGGTCTTGGTGGTGGTCTTCCGGGTCGTCTTGGTCATGGTGTCAGGCTCCAGGGTGAGGCTAGCAGGTAGGAGAAAAGAGCGCGGCCGGGTAGCCTGCGCTCCTACTGCAGCGGGTCAGTCTGCGGCTTGTTCGTCTCTGTCGGGGTGTTCGCTGTAGAAGATCGGCTTATGCCGGCCGCTGCTCAGTTCGGCGTCTGACAGATAGCCTGCATACACAGTCAGGGATGAGGTGCGCTGGTGCTTGTATTGGTAGTGCCGAGGATTGCGGCAGCGCTGCGGAATAACGCTGAACTGAGCGCCGTCATCCGGCTTGTAAGCGGCGTGCATCTCCTCAACCTTGCCGCGTACAACCTGCCGGCCGCCGTCGTGGTAGGTGTGGTGCTGAATCACGAGCGTTACCGGCTGATCTTTGGGAACATGCGCCATGATGCCGGCAGCCACCGGCTGAGGCTTCCAGCGGTCCCGGTCAAAATAGCTGCGGGTGTCGTGGTGGATACTCTGCGCCAACCATACGGCGCCGTCGTCGTGATCGGCTTCAATCATCTGCACCAACTTGCAGATGTCGTGCATGAGCGCCTGGCGGTATTCTTCGCGGGTCTGAGCGTAGGTCATAGGTCAGCGTCCTTTCAGGAAAGACCCCGGCGCGGTGGCCGGGGTGTCAGGTTTAGGCGGAGCGTTTCAGGCTGCGGCGGCCACTGCTGATCTTCTCGCTGCCGTACTTCTGGCGCAGTTCCTCCATGCTGCAGCGGCTGCGGCCTTTGCTGACCTTGCCTTTGAAGGCCCACTTTTCGCGCTTGGCCAGCCAGCTGTAGCCAGCGGCCTTGAGTACGTCTTTGTGGGACCGGGTATCACCGCCAACCCAGACCCAGGCGCCGATAATTTCGATCTCCAGGCCGTCAAGGTGTGCGATGGCCTCGATGGCGGCGCGGACCTTTTCCTCCACGTCGGCTTCTTCCTGCCGGCTCTTGTACCATTTCCGCTCGCCATAGTCCTCATCAGGCTTGGCACCGATCAGGCGTGCGCTCAGGCGTTCATATTCGGCGTTGATGGCTTGCATCTGCTCAGTGGTGCCGCCTTTGTCCGGGTGGAACTGCTTGCACAGTTGGCGGTAGGTGTTCTTAAGATCTTCCAGAGTGGCAGGAACAGGGTTAAAGTAGTTCATGTGCTTGTCCTTTCGGGATAAGTGGCCGGGTGACTTTGGCGAGTCCCGGCCTTTTTTATGCCTCGGTTTTCCCTCAGCTGTCCTCACCTTATAGGAGCGTAACGCTTCTGTCAAGAAGGCTAGAAATACACCGATAGCGGCACTCTTTGCTTAGGCGTGTGTCTCGTGTGGCCAGCCGGCTGGCCGCTCTCCTGCCTTCCAGCTGGCCGGCTGTCTCGCGGTCTTCTGGGCCGGTTGGGGTGTCACCACCCTTGAAAAACTGGGGTCATGATTCGCAAGGCGAACAACTTATCCAGCCCTAACCCGCAAGGCGGGGCCGCATCTCGCGCTGCCGGCCTGTACCAGACCGGCCACGGCTTTCTGAGTGGCGCCCGCCCCCGCGTTCTGTGGGACGGCGGCGCCCAAAACGACCCGGACCCCGCCAGCACTGGCACTCAAGAAGGCCAGAGCCAGCAGCAGAGTTCGGGCGGTCAGAATAGCCAGAGCACCAGCACCGGCCAGCAGCAGAACACCCAGGCCCAGCAGCAGCAGGGACAGAGCGGCATGGAGCGCCTGGCCGATGCGCTGCGTGGTCTGGTCAATCAGCCCCGCCACGGCGGCGACCCCTTCGCGGCGGCTCTTACCCTGATGGGCGAGAACCACGGCTACCGGGACCGCATCCGGGAGCTGGAAGGCACCACCAACCAACAGGCTGAGCAACTGACGGCCTACCGCGCCCTGGGCGAAGACCCCGCCGCGCTGGCTGAGCGCCTGCGCCGTGGGGATGAAGCCGTGTACCTGCAGGAAGTCACTGACCTGGCAGGGCGCGTCAATGCCAACCCCCGCGTACTGGCCCGCGAGCTGCAAAGCCACGGCCTGACGGCCTACGTCCGCGACATGCCCGCCGGAGGCGGCCACCCTGCACGGCAGGAAGTGCATGTGCGGAACCAGACCGGCGAGGAACTTGGCGAGCTTCGGGCCTATGCCGAAGCGCACCTCGGCGACTACATGAGCGCCCTCTTCCCACAAGGTGGGCAGAGCAGCGCCACGACTCGCACGGTGCCGGTGGTCGCCCAACGTGGGGCCAGCAACACGACCGCGCCCGGCACGAACTTCGTGCAGGAGCGCCTTGAGCAGCGGCGCAAAGCCGCAGCAGGAGAAACCGCATGACCCAGCGTTATTTCGGCCTGGCGCCCTTCGTGGCGGACCGGGCCAGCATGGACACCGCAGGAACGGGCATCCAGATCGACTGGAGCAAGTTCACCGACCCCAAATACGGCGCTGTCGGCAAGCGCAGCATTCCTGCAGGCACCGCCGTTGAACCCACCGCCGAGGCCAAAGCAGGCACAGCGCCGGCCATGCTGTGCGGCCCTGCAGATACGGCCCGCACGGATCCGGCCTTTCTGCTGAAGACTCCGGCCATCGAAGAGAGCCGCGTAGAAGCGGCCAGCGGCTACGGCGCCTACACGGGCGGCGTGGTGTACGAAACCTATCTGCCGGACGCCAAAGGCCGCGCCCTCAGCACTGAGCTGAAGGCCAAGCTGACCCGGTTCACTTTCCTGAAGGCTGAGGACAAGCGATGAACGAATACAACTGGAACGACATCATTGCCACGCTGAGCGCGGGCGGCGCCCTGATCGAGGTGGCCAACACTCCGCCTGCAGCGAGCGAATACCTGTCGGGCCGCTTCCTGCCCCGGCAGCTCATGCCGGACTACGAAGTGTCGGGCGGCCAGATGGAAATCAACACCGTGATGGCCGGCCACGTCGGCATGGACAGCAAGTACCCTGAAGGCACTTCTATCCGCCTGAACGACTATGGGCACAAAACCGCCAAGTACGCCCAGGCGATTCCCCTGGAGGAAGAACCCGCACGCCAGCTGGGCAAGCTGCTGCTGCTGGCCGAAGCGAACCGGGCCAGCGGCCGCACGGTAGCCGACTTCATGACCGAAGCGGGCTACAACCTGTACGAAAAAGGCGTGGTGCAGGCGCTGGACGACACCGCCGAGTACGTCGCCATGTCGGCGCTGACCCAAGGCAAGATTGACTGGACCTTCAACGGCCGCCGCCTGCTCGTGGATTACAAGATCCCCGAACGCAACCGCATCAAGCTGACCGGCGAGCAGCGGCTGTCCGGCAGCCAGTCCGGCTTCTGGAAGGCGCTGGGCGACGCAGAAGACATCGTGCGCGGCAGCGTGGGCGTGGTGATGAGCCAGAACACGCTGCGGCAGGTGCTGGCGAACCAGGCCAACGAGATCGAGGTCATCAGCGACACCTACAGCCCCCAGCGGAACATCCGCACGGTGCAGGTGCGCCGGCTGCCCCGGTACGCCATCAGCGGCGGCACCAATCAGCTGGTCAGTACCGGCGACCGCGTAACCTCGGCCACCCTTATCGGCTACGGCCGCCAGGGGCAGATCATTGACCCCACCAACGTGGGCCAGACCATCGGCGTGCAGATGGTCAAGGACAACGTGATTGCCGTCATTGGGGCCAACACCGCGAATCAGCTGGTCAGCCTGACCGGCACGCCCGTGCCTGAGCAGGCGCTGGGCTACGTGCATGTGGCCCCCACGGTGGAAGGCACCTTCCGTGGCGTGTCGCTGGGCCGCTGGGGCCGCATCTGGACCCCCGAAAACGACCCCTACCAGCTGCGCGCCGAGGGCGTAGAAAACAGCCTGCCGGTCATCCGTAATGCCAGCCGCCTGGTGCTGATCGAAAGCGAGGCCGCCGAATGACCGAGACGGTGAAGATCACGAGCCTGGGACAGACCCTGCAGGCCAGCGATGGCAAGTCCTACGGCCCCTTCGAGGCGAGCAAGGCCAAGCCTTACCTGGAAGTGCCGCTGAGCATTGCCCTGGTCAGTGGTGCCCCCGTGTATGAAGAGGGCGCCGTGGCTGATGCCTCCAAGGACGTGGAAGACGGCGTGGAAGTGGAACGCATCATTAAAGCCAACCACGACCTGGCCGCCGACCTGAAGGCTGAGCAGGGTAAGGTGCAAGACCTCTCCATCCGGCTGAATGGTGAACGGGGCAAGGTGGCCCAGCTGACCGCCCAGCTGACCGAGGTGGGGGAGTTCAGGGAGCTGCTGGCAGGCGAGCGCCAGTACAGCCGGAAGCTGGAAGACGCCATTCAGGGGGGTGACATCGAGAAGGCTCGCGCCGCGCTGCGCGTAGAGCAGCCCGCGCCGGAGCCTGAGCAGGAAGGGGCGCCGGCCCCTGCCAGCAGCGAAGAGTCGGAAGGCACGCCCGTGCCTGACGGTTTCCCACTGGCAAGCAAGCTGGCAGAGAACGGCTTCGACACGCTGGAGAAGATTGAAGCTGGTCTGCGCGTGGCCGAAGGGCAGGAAGAAAGCCCCATCCGCCAGATTGACGGCCTGGGCGAGAAGTCCGAGAAGACCATCAAGGACGCGCTGATTAAGGCCAAGGTCAAGAACTTCATCGAGCCGAAAGAAGGCGGCCAGTGAAAGGGGCCGCTCTGATGCTGGTCCTGGCCCACATCGCCCACGAGGCGAACCGGGCTTACTGCCGCGCAACCGGCGACGACTCCCAGCCGGCCTGGGACGACGCGCCAGACTGGCAGCGTGCGAGCGCCTTGAAGGGGATCGAAGGTGCCCTAAGCGGCAACACGCCGCAGCAGTCCCACGAAAGCTGGCTGGCCGAGAAAGAAGCCACCGGCTGGGTGTACGGCGAGGTGAAAGACCCCGAAGCCAAGACTCACCCGTGCATGGTGCCCTACGACCAGTTGCCGCCTGAGCAACAGCTGAAAGACCACCTCTACCTGAGCGTGGTCAAGGCGGCTGCAGGCGCGCTGGACTCAGGGGCGGCCGAGCTGAAGGCCGCCACCTTCCAGCACACTGCTGTGGTCAACTTTGCCAGCCCTCAGCCCGAAGGCGCCCAGCTGACCGGCGGCGTGGTGCCCACCGTGGGCCGCGACGTGCATTACGTCAGCTACGGCACACCCGGCGGCGAGTACAAACCCGCGCACCGGGCCGCCAAGATCACCGACGTGCGCGAGTCTGACCAGTTCGGCTTCGAGGTCCGGGCCGTGGTATTCAACCCGGACGGCCTGTTTCTGACCGGCTGGACACACTTCGACGAGTCGGGCATCCAGGGCGGCACCGTCCACTGGCCGGAGCGCGTCTGATGATCCTTGCCCCCCGTGAGTATCCGCTCAGCCTGGACGCCGCGCTGCTTGACCTGCGCGACGCGCTGGGTGACAACTACGGGGCGGCCACCGACGACGCC